>WLSX01000001.1 GCA_009705675.1 Actinomycetota bacterium
AGAAGATTTTTTAGCCGCTATCGAAGGCACAATCAAAAATTTTAACGACGGAGACTTAGTCTCAGGAATTGTTGTTCAAATCGATCGCGAAGAAGTATTACTTGATATTGGTTATAAAACAGAAGGTGTAATTCCATCTCGTGAGTTATCTATTCGCCACGATGTTGCTCCAAGTGAACTAGTAAAAGTTGGAGATCGAATTGAAGCATTGGTACTCCAGAAAGAAGATAAAGAAGGTCGTTTAATTCTTTCCAAGAAGCGCGCTCAATACGAGCAAGCATGGGGGGATGTTGAAGGAAAGAAAGAACGTGATGAAGTTGTTAAGGGAACTGTTATTGAAGTTGTTAAGGGTGGCTTAATTGTTGATATTGGCCTTCGCGGTTTCTTGCCGGCATCATTAGTTGAGATGCGTCGAGTAAGGGATCTAACTCCTTATATTGGCCAAGAAGTAGAGTGCAGAATTATTGAACTGGATAAGAACCGGAACAATGTTGTTTTATCCCGTCGTGCATTCCTAGAGCAATCACAATCTGCATCTAGAACTACATTTCTAAATCAATTACAAAAGGGTCAAGTTCGCTCCGGAGTAATTTCATCAATTGTGAACTTTGGTGCATTTGTTGATCTTGGTGGAGTAGATGGATTAGTCCACGTATCTGAGCTTTCTTGGAAGCACATCGATCACCCATCTGAGGTAGTAGAGGTTGGCGATGAAGTAACAGTTGAAGTATTAGAGGTAGATTTTGAAAGAGAGCGCGTCTCACTTTCTCTAAAGGCTACTCAAGAAGATCCATGGCAGGCATTTGCTCGAACACACACAATTAACCAAGTTGTGCCAGGTGAAGTGACTAAGTTAGTTCCATTCGGTGCTTTTATAAAGGTATTTGAAGGTATTGAAGGATTAGTACATATATCTGAGCTTGCTGAACGACATGTTGAAATTCCAGAGCAGGTTGTTCAAGTTGGCGATAAGTTATTTGTAAAAATTATTGATATCGATTTAGAGCGTCGACGCATTTCACTTTCACTTAAGCAAGCAAATGAAGGTCAAGAGGTTGAGGTTGAAGCTTTTGATCCAACTCAATATGGAATGCCAGCAAGATATGACGCTGCAGGTAATTTCATTTATCCAGAAGGATTTGATTCTGATACACAAGAATGGAAGCCAGGATATGAGACTCAACGTGAAGAGTGGGAGCGCCAATATGCAGAAGCGCAATCACGTTTCATGGCCCATAAAAAACAAAAGGCAGAGGCGAAAGCAGCCGATGCTGCAGCCCCTGCCGCACCAGCAGCAGAGTAAAAATTAACTTAAACTGGCCTCAGGAAACTGGGGCCATTTTTTATTGGGTAAGGTGTAACTCATGTTAGTAGTGGCTTTAACCGGTGGGATTGGATCTGGTAAATCAACAGTTGGTCAGATTTTTGCGCAACTTGGCGCAATCGTGGTTGATTCAGATCAATTAGCACGCGATGTACTAGAGCGCGGAAGCATTGGTTTTAATGAAGTAGTTGCCAAGTTTGGTGATGAAATACTAAAGAATGGTGAAATAGATAGGCAACTATTGGGATCAATAGTATTCAAAGATCCTACAAAACGGTCTGAATTGGAACAAATTACTCACCCTTTAATACGTAAAGCTTTTGCAGAGGTAATAGCTAGGTCTACATCTAATTCAATAGTAATAAATCAAATTCCACTTCTAGTTGAATCAAATCATGACTACAAGTTTGATCACGTAATCACCGTCTCAGCCTCTGAAGATATTCGCGCCCAAAGATTACTTAAACGTGGCTTAACAGGGGTCCAAATAAGAGAGAGAATGCAGGCTCAGGCAACTGATCAGATTAGAGAGGGTATTGCTGATTCAGTAATAGTTAATGAAAAAAGTGAGCAAGAGATTACAGATCAAGTTGAGAAAATATGGGAGCTTTTGCTATTAAAAAATGTGAGTAAGTAATGCGGCCAATAACGGATTTAGCAAGGCGAGTTGAGCCATTTAAAGTGATCAGTGATTATGTTCCAGCAGGAGATCAACCTGCTGCGATTGCAGAATTAGTAAAACGCATTAGCAAAGAGGAGCAGGATATTGTCTTGCTTGGAGCTACTGGAACCGGTAAATCTGCAACTACTGCTTGGTTGATCGAACAATTACAAAGGCCAACTTTAGTTATTGCTCCAAATAAAACCTTAGCCGCGCAGCTTGCGAATGAGTTTAAAGAGTTACTACCTAATAATGCAGTGGAGTACTTTGTTTCCTACTATGACTACTATCAACCTGAAGCATATGTTCCGCAAACTGATACATTTATAGAGAAAGATTCATCGGTAAATGATGAGGTTGAAAGATTACGACACTCAGCAACTAATTCTCTCCTGACTAGAAGAGATGTAATAGTGGTGGCAACAGTTTCCTGTATTTATGGCCTAGGAACACCGCAAGAGTATGTGGATCGAATGGTTCGTTTAAAAGTAGGCGATTCAATTGATCGAAACCAACTATTAAGAAAATTTGTAGACATTCAGTACAAACGAAATGACATGGCTTTTGAACGGGGAACTTTCCGAGTAAGGGGAGACACGATCGAGATTATCCCAATGTATGAAGAGTTAGCCCTGCGCATTGAAATGTTTGGTGATGAAATTGAAAAAATAATGACACTACATCCTTTAACTGGTGAGATTGTTCGGGATGAAAGTGAGATGTATGTATTCCCGGCTACCCACTATGCGGCAGGACCGGAGACGATGCAACGTGCCATTGTCGAGATTGAAGCAGAACTAGAAAAAAGGGTAGATGAGTTTGAAAGATCTGGAAAGTTGCTTGAAGCCCAGCGAATTAAGATGCGAACGACATTTGATATTGAGATGATGCAACAACTCGGGTTTTGTTCTGGTATCGAAAACTACTCTCGCCAATTAGATGGCCGAGCAGCTGGTTCTGCACCCAATTGTTTACTTGACTACTTCCCAGAGGATTTCTTAGTTGTTATTGATGAGTCCCATGTTACGGTCCCGCAAATTGGTGCAATGCATGAAGGTGATGCGGCAAGAAAACGAACATTAGTTGAACATGGCTTTCGTTTACCTAGTGCAATGGATAATAGACCTCTTAAATTTGCCGAATTTCTGGACAGATGCGGACAAAAAGTTTACCTATCTGCAACACCTGGAAAATATGAATTAGAAAAATGTAAAAATGATGTAGTTGAGCAAGTAATTCGGCCAACAGGATTAATTGATCCAAAAATTGTTGTAAAACCTATTAAGGGCCAAATAGATGATCTAGTAAATGAGATTAGAATTAGGGCAGAGAAAAATGAGCGAGTTCTTGTCACAACTTTGACCAAGAAAATGTCTGAAGATCTAACCGATTATATGCTGGGGCTCGGAGTAAAGGTTAGATACTTACACTCTGAAGTTGATACGTTGCGAAGAGTTGAGCTACTAAGAGAGCTAAGAACTGGTGAGTATGACGTTTTGATAGGAATAAATCTTCTGCGAGAAGGTTTAGATTTACCTGAGGTATCACTCGTTGCAATTTTAGATGCCGACAAAGAAGGCTTCTTAAGGTCTACAACCTCATTGATTCAAACTATCGGTCGAGCCGCTAGAAATGTTTCCGGTGAGGTTCATATGTACGCCGACAACATGACAAAATCAATGACAAATGCAATTGATGAGACTAATCGAAGAAGAGCTAAGCAGGTCACGTATAACACCGAGCATGGAATTGATCCAACCCCACTTCGCAAAAAAATTGCGGATATTACAGATTTAATTGCAAAAGAAATTGATGACACAGATGATTTAACCGCTACTAGCAAGAAAATTGGCTTTACCAGCGGTATTCATAGTAAGAATGCCCACTCACTACCAAGGCAGGAGTTAATTGCCCTGATCGAATCGTTGACGCTGCAAATGAAATCTGCCGCGTCTGAGTTAAGTTTTGAACTAGCCGCTAGATTGCGGGATGAGATTAGAGAGTTAAAGCGGGAACTAAAAGGAATGCAGGAGGCGGGCAACTAATGAACGACCGTTTAATAGTCCGTGGTGCTCGTGAGCATAATCTTAAAAATGTTTCCTTAGATATGCCCCGCAATGCATTAATTGTCTTTACTGGTTTATCTGGATCTGGAAAATCTTCGCTTGCTTTTGACACGATATTTGCTGAAGGACAGCGCCGATATGTTGAATCACTTTCTGCTTATGCTCGCCAATTTTTAGGGCAAATGGATAAGCCCGATGTTGATTTTATAGAGGGGTTATCTCCGGCAGTTTCAATTGATCAAAAATCTACAAATCGAAATCCACGCTCAACAGTTGGAACCATTACCGAAGTTTATGACTACCTACGTCTTTTATTTGCTCGTGCCGGAAAACCTCACTGTCCGAAGTGCGGCAAAGAAATTGCAAAGCAAACACCACAAAATATTGTTGATCAGATTTTACAAATGAATGAGGGGAGTAAATTTCAAGTTTTAGCTCCAGTAATTAGGGCCAGAAAAGGTGAGTTCCTTGATTTATTTAAAGATTTTACAACTCAAGGTTATTCGAGAGTAAGAGTAGATGGAATTGTCTATCAGATCTCAGAGGTACCAAAACTTAAAAAACAGGAGAAACACACAATTGAGGTTGTTGTTGATCGTCTAAGTGTTAAGGCGGAAAGTAAATCACGTATTACAGACTCTATTGAAACCGCGCTTAGATTAGCCAGTGGCTTAGTGATATTAGATTTTGTTGATTTAAAAGTTGGTTCAGCTGATAAGGAAAAATCATTTAGCGAGCACATGGCTTGCCATGATTGTGAGTTATCTTTCGAAGAGTTGGAGCCGAGATCATTCTCATTTAACTCACCCTTTGGGGCCTGTCCAGAGTGCAGCGGAATTGGCACAAAACTTGAGGTTGATGAGGAGTTATTGATTCCAGATGATTCAATTTCAATCTATGAGGGTGCAATTGCTCCTTGGTCTGGTGGTCAATCTTCAGAGTACTTCTTACGATTATTGGAAGGACTTGCAACTGACCTTAAGTTCTCCCTTGATAATCCATGGAAGAAATTATCTGAAAAGGTAAAAGAGGCAATTCTGCATGGCTGGGATTATGAAGTACATGTTAAATACAAAAACCGTTACGGTCGAGTTCGTAATTACACAACAGGTTTTGAAGGAGTGGTCCCTTTTATACATAGAAGGCATTCAGAAACAGATAGCGATTTTAGTCGCGATAAATATGAGGCATATATGCGTCAAACACCTTGCCCAGTATGTAATGGTAGTCGGTTAAAGCCGGAGGTACTCGCCGTGACATTGGGTGGGAAAAATATTGCCCAAATTTGCGAATTCTCAATTGCCGAATGCGCAGTTTTTCTGAAAGAGATTTCACTATCAGCGCGGGAGAAAAAGATCGCCGAGCGAGTATTAAAAGAGGTTCATGCTCGATTAGGTTTTCTCCTTGATGTTGGACTTGATTATTTATCTCTTGCAAGGCCAGCTGCAACTTTATCCGGTGGTGAAGCACAGCGAATTAGGCTTGCAACTCAAATTGGTTCTGGATTAACTGGCGTTCTATATGTGTTGGATGAGCCAAGCATTGGCCTTCATCAACGAGACAATCGAAAGTTGATTGAAACTCTAACAAGATTACGCGACTTAGGTAACACTTTAATTGTTGTAGAGCATGATGAAGACACAATAAGAACTGCAGATTGGATCGTTGATATTGGTCCGGGTGCAGGCGAGCATGGCGGAGAAGTTGTTTCATCGGGTAGTTATGAGCAATTAATTGCAGCCAAGAATTCAATTACAGGCGCTTACTTATCTGGTAAATCAGTAATTGCGATTCCAAAAAAGCGACGGCCAATTGATGAAAAGAAATCTTTGACAGTTAAAGCGGCAAAAGAGAATAATCTACAAAATATAGATGTGACTTTTCCGCTAGCAGCATTTGTAGCTGTAACTGGAGTTAGTGGATCGGGTAAATCTACTTTAGTAAATGATATTTTATATTCAGTTCTTGCTAATAAGTTAAATGGAGCGAGGATAGTTCCTGGTCGACATAGGACTATTACTGGTCTTGATCAACTCGATAAGGTTGTTCATGTTGATCAATCACCAATTGGTAGAACTCCAAGATCAAACCCTGCAACCTATACCGGCGTTTTTGACAAGGTAAGAGCACTTTTTGCTGAGACAAGTGAAGCAAAGGTACGTGGCTACCAACAAGGACGTTTTTCCTTCAATGTTAAAGGCGGTAGATGTGAGAACTGCTCCGGTGACGGAACAATAACTATCGAAATGAATTTTTTGCCTGATGTTTATGTACCGTGTGAGGTCTGTCATGGCGCTAGGTATAACCGTGAAACCCTAGAAGTACATTACAAAGGGAAAACAATTGCTCAAGTTCTCGATATGCCGATAGAGGAAGCAAATAATTTTTTTGAATCGGTACCTGCGATTGCTAGATTTTTGAAAACACTATGTGATGTTGGACTTGGTTACGTACGGCTCGGTCAATCAGCGCCAACTCTTTCGGGAGGTGAAGCTCAAAGAGTAAAACTAGCTACTGAATTACAGCGAAGATCAACTGGAAGAACTATTTACGTGTTAGATGAGCCAACTACCGGTTTGCATTTTGAAGATGTCCGTAAATTACTTCTCGTTTTAAATAGATTAGTTGATACTGGTAATACCGTTATCGTAATTGAGCATAATCTGGATGTAATTAAATCCGCAGATTGGGTTATTGATTTAGGTCCAGAGGGCGGTTCAGGTGGAGGATTAGTAGTGGCTGAAGGACGGCCTGAGGATATTGTTAAAAACAGTAAGAGTTATACCGGAAAGTTTTTAGCACAAGTATTAAAGAAGTAGATCATGGCCGACCCACAGAGTTATCGCCCAAGTAATTTACCAAGTGATCCAGGTGTTTATCGATTTTTTGATAAGGATGAAAAGGTAATTTATGTTGGAAAAGCAAAGAACATAAAAAATCGGCTTAATTCATATTTTGGTAGTAATTTGCAGATTAAAACTAGGAAAATGGTAAATACCGCCGTACGTGTTGATTGGACTTTAGTTAAGACAGAGGTTGAAGCACTCCAATTAGAGTTTACGTGGATTAAGCAGTACAACCCAGATTTTAATGTGCAATTTAAAGATGATAAATCCTATCCTCATTTGGCAATCGACCTAAATTCTGAATTTCCGAGATTATTTATTTCTAGATCAAAGAAGATTCCTGGAGTTCGATACTTCGGACCATACTCTCATGCATGGGCACTGCGTAGTACATTTGAAACTCTGATAAAAATATATCCAGTTCGCACTTGTAGTGAGTCAAATTTTCAATCTGCAGTCAGAAGCAAAAGACAGTGCTTACTGGGAGATATTGGTAAATGTGCTGCACCATGCGTTAATTGGGTAAGTGCAGATGAGCATCGTAAATTAGCAAATGATCTAGTCAACTTTTTAGAAAAATCCCCAGAAGAAATATCAACTCGAATTGAAGGTGAAATGAAGGTAGCAGCTGCGGCAGAAGAATTTGAGAAGGCAGCTAAATTGCGAGATCAGCTTGAGGCAGTAAGTAAAGCTTTTGAATCAACTGATAGATTTTTGAATGAAAATATCGATGCCGATGTTTTGGCAATCCATGAAGAGATAACTCATGCTGCATTGTCGCAATTTATTATCACTGCTGGTCGAATAACTGGATCACGATCTTGGATCGTAGATCGGGCAAACTTGCTTGAGGATGAAAGCATAATCTCAGCAATGCTTGGAAAAATTTATGCTGATAGTAAGCCACCTTCTGAAATCTTGGTGGACTACCTACCAGAGGATACGAAAGTACTAGAGCAGTGGTTAAGTGAGCAGCGCGGGAAGAATGTATCTTTGATCCAGCCACAGCGCGGTGAAAAATTAGAGTTGGTTCAAACTGTAAAGCGAAATGCCCACCAATCTCTGATTCAATATTTAAGCAAAAGGGCAAACGATGCTGCAGTGAGTGGTTCTGCACTGGCTGAAATTGCTGAACAATTAGAATTAGCAGAGCTGCCACTTAGAATCGAATGTTTTGATATTTCAAATATACAAGGAACTAGCATGGTTGCTTCAATGGTCGTATTTGAGGATGGACAACCAAAGAAGAGTGATTATCGAAGATTTTCTATATCAGATGAAGCTGGTTTCGATGATACTCGGGCGATGCATCATGTTATTACTCGTCGATTCAAGCGTTATTTAGATGAGAAGGATATTGATATTGCTGAAGCCACTGCGCAAGGCGGTCAACGTCCAAAATTTGCCTACCCTCCGCAATTAGTAGTCGTTGATGGAGGAAAACCACAAGTTAATGCAGCTGCGAAAGCATTGCGGGAACTAGGCATTACAGATGTTGCTCTCTGCGGACTAGCAAAGCGATTAGAAGAGGTTTGGTTACCTAACAATAGCGAGCCAATAATTTTTCCAAGACATAGCGAAGCTCTTTACTTATTGCAGAAGCTACGGGATGAAGCACATCGATTTGCAATAAGTTTTCATAGGAGTAAACGATCCAAGGTAATGCTTGAGTCACTTCTTGATGAGGTCGTAGGTCTTGGTGAAATTCGGCGAAAATCTTTGCTAACTCACTTTGGATCGGTAACAGCGTTAAAGGCTGCCACAGTTGATGAGCTTGCAAGTGTGCCCGGGATTGGTGCAAAAATGGCGCAAAGTATTATTGAACAGATAAAAAATCAGGATTTACCTTTAAATATCGATATGCAAACTGGCGAAATATTGGATGCTTGACAGGTATAGCAAGATATTGGCATGAAAGGTGATACCGAAATCCTAATCATTACCGGCATGAGCGGTGCTGGTAGGTCAACGGTCGCGCACTCCTTAGAAGACCTAGGTTGGTATGTAGTTGATAATTTGCCACCAGCCTTGCTTAGCAATCTAATTGAATTAGTAACTACCTCTGTGAAAAAAGTTGCAGTGGTTGTCGATGTAAGAGGACGTGCTTTTTTTGGAGATTTAACTAAATCACTTGCCGATCTAGCGGAGCAAGGCATTTCTAGAAAGATTCTTTTTGTTGATGCCGCTGATGATGTTTTGGTTAGAAGATTTGAATCAACTAGAAGACCTCACCCACTTCAGGGGTCAGATCGAATTTTGGATGGAATTGCAAAAGAGCGCGACCGGCTACGTGAAGTCCGTGATGCAGCAGATTTAGTGATTGATTCATCTGCTTTAAATATTCATCAACTTGAAAAAAAGATTGCTGATAACTTTCATGAGGATTCCGGAGCTGACTTGCGAGTTAATATCCTTTCTTTTGGTTATAAGTATGGAATTCCGGTTGATGCAGATCTTGTAGTGGATTGCAGATTTATTGCTAACCCTCATTGGGTACCAGAGCTTCGACCACTTTCAGGTTTGGATAAACCAGTCAGCGATGCTGTACTGAGTAACGAAAACGTACAAGAATTTCTTGATAGATATCAAGCACTATTTGAAACTATGGCGTTAGGTTTTATAACCGAGGGTAGAAAATTTTTAACTTTAGCAATCGGCTGTACTGGTGGAAAGCATAGATCGGTAGCAGTAACAGTTGAATTAGTTAAACGTTTAACTCAGTGTGAAAAATTAAGTAGTTTCAAAATAGAAACGCAGGCTATGCATCGAGATTTAGGCAGAGAGATTTAGTCATGAATTCAAATCCCAAGGTTGTCTGCCTAGGCGGAGGTCATGGACTTGCTGCAACCCTTGCAGCAATGCGAACTCTTACTAATCAAGTTACTGCTGTAGTAACTGTTGCAGATAATGGCGGATCCTCCGGAAGGCTTCGAGCAGAATTTAATTCCCTTCCGCCTGGAGATTTACGTATGGCACTTGCCGCACTTTGCGCAGATGATGAATGGGGAAAAAGCTGGGCACAGATAATGCAGTATCGATTTACCAGTCAGGGTGAGATGGATAACCACGCAGTTGGAAACTTACTTTTAACTGCACTTTGGGATCGAGATGGTGATCCAGTTAAAGGTCTAGATCGAGTTGGTCAATTACTGAAGGTAGTTGGACGCGTGCTGCCAATGGCGCTAGAGCCATTAGATATCGAAGGAAGTTTTGAGAGTAAGGGTGGAGTTAATTTAGTTAGAGGCCAAGTTCAGGTTGCTGCTGCAGTTGGTAAAGTAAACGAATTACGACTAATTCCTGATACACCTAAAGCAACGCCCGAAGCCTTAGCTGCAATAACTGATGCTGATTGGATAACTATTGGTCCAGGTTCCTGGCTATCTAGCGTCATGCCTCATTTTTTACTTAAAGAGCAGGCTAAGCAAATAAAAATGAGCAGGGCAAAGAAGATTATGATTTTCAATCTTCCCGATAAACATATTTCTGATGAGTTCTCAGGTTTTTCGCTAGAAGCCCACCTGCAACTAATCTTGGATCACATACCTGATCTGAATATTGACATAGCTTTGATTGATAAATCGCTATCTAATACTGAGCCAAGATTTAACGATTTAGTGGCTAAATGCGGTGGACAGGTTCTGGCCTTTGACTTAGCAGATAATAAGCAAACTTTCCACCATGATAGAGATAAATTAATTTCTGCTTTCGCCCACATTTTTGGCTGATACCTGCTTAGATAACCCCTTAGTAACAAGAGGAGAATAAATGGCAATGACCGAAGCGGTTAAAGATGAGCTAAGTCGGCTCTCAATAACTAAACCATGCTGCCGTAAGGCAGAGGTTTCTTCATTACTTAGATTTGCTGGTGGACTTCATATTGCAGCTGGAAAAATTATTATTGAGGTTGAATTAGATACCGCACAAAGTGCTCGTCGGTTAAGGAAAGATATATCCGAAATTTTTGGTCATGAAAGTGAATTATCAGTAGTTTCTTCAAGTGGGATTAGAAAAGGTAGCCGATATATCGTGCGAGTTTTAGCTGATGGGGATGCACTTGCCAGACAAACTGGATTGGTAGATGCAAATAATCGTCCAATCAGAGGGTTGCCGCCACAAGTAGTTTCCGCTGCAATCTGCGATTCTGAGGCTGCTTGGCGCGGAGCTTTTCTTGCTCACGGTTCCCTAACTGAACCTGGTAGATCCTCAGCCCTTGAGATTACCTGTCCTGGGCCAGAGGCTGCTTTGGCATTAGTAGGGGCAGCCCGCAGATTAGGAATTACAGCAAAGGCTAGAGAGGTTAGGAGTGTTGATCGAGTTGTAATAAGAGATGGCGATGCAATTGGTGCGCTATTAACCAGACTTGGTGCGCATGAAACAGTATTAGCTTGGGAAGAACGTCGCATGCGAAGAGAGGTTCGTGCTACTGCTAATAGATTGGCAAATTTTGATGATGCGAATTTACGTAGGTCTGCAAGAGCTGCAGTAGCCGCTTCAGCTAGAGTGCAAAGAGCGATGGAAATACTGGGTCCTGAAATTCCAGATCATTTAAAGGAAGCCGGTGACTTAAGAGTTAATCATGGCCAGGCAAGCCTTGAAGAGTTGGGTTCACTTGCGACACCGCCAATGACGAAGGATGCGATTGCTGGTCGTATTCGTCGCTTACTTGCAATGGCTGATAAGCGTGCTCGTGAGTTAGGTGTACCAGATACTGAGGCAAGTATTAGCCCAGATTTATTGAATTAGTCGCTACTTCTAGGCTGGTAAGATAAGAACCTCACAAAGATGTGACTGGTATTTCTGGGTTGATAAATTTGAGCGGGGAAAATATGTTAAAAGTTGGCGTTAATGGTTTTGGTCGTATTGGTCGTAACTTTTTAAGAGCATCACTTGAATCAGGTGCCAATTTTGAGATTGTCGGAATAAACGATTTAACAGATAACGCCACCCTTGCACACTTACTTAAATATGACTCAATTTTAGGTCGCTTAAAACAGCCGGTAACTTTTACAGACACCACAATCACAGTTGGTGGAAAAACTATTTCAGTCAGTGCTGAACGCGATCCAGCAAATATCCCTTGGGGTAAATTGGGTGTCGATGTAGTTGTTGAATCAACTGGAATTTTCACAAAAGCTTCCGATGCTGGGAAACACATAACAGCTGGTGCTAAAAAAGTTATTATTTCTGCTCCTGCAACTGATGAAGACATCACAATTGTTATGGGCGTAAATCACGAAAAATATGATTCAACAAAGCACAACATTATTTCCAATGCATCTTGCACTACTAACTGCCTAGCTCCAATGGCAAAGGTTCTAAATGATGAGTTTGGGATCGTTCGTGGATTAATGACCACTATTCATGCTTATACAAACGACCAAGTAATTTTAGATTTTCCCCATAAAGATCTTCGTAGATCAAGAGCTGCTGCGCTTTCAATTATTCCAACCTCAACTGGTGCAGCAAAGGCAATCTCCTTAGTTCTGCCAGAATTAAAGGGCAAATTAGATGGCTATGCATTAAGAGTGCCGGTCCCAACTGGATCGGCTACCGATTTGACTGTTGAACTTTCAAAAGAGGTTTCAGTTACCGAGATTAATGCTGCTCTTAAGAAAGCGAGTGAAGGTTCGCTTAAGGGGTATTTAACATACACAGAAGATCCAATAGTTTCAGCAGATATTGTGACGGATCCAAGCTCATGTATTTTAGATGCTGGTCTAACAAAGGTAATCGGAACTACTGTGAAAGTTGTTGGCTGGTATGACAACGAATGGGGTTACTCAAATCGTTTAGTTGATCTAATTCAATATATTGGTAAGACTCTTTAATTTAGATGGGCATAAAAACACTTTCTCAGTTAGACCCTCAAAATACGCAAGTAATTTTGCGCTGTGATTTAAATGTTCCAATTAAAGATGGTCTGATTACTGATGATGGCAGAATAGTGGCTTCATTAAGCACAATTAAGAAGCTGTTAAATGCTAACTGCTCAATTGTAATTATTGCCCACCTGGGTAGACCTAAAGGGGAGCGAAAGAGCGAACTTTCATTAGCACCTGTGGCAAAGCGACTAGGTGAACTGCTTAAAATTAACATTGAATTTTCTTCAGACATTACTGGCGCTGATGCCAAGGTTAGTGAATTAAAATCTGGACAAATTCTGCTACTTGAGAATATTAGGTTTGAAGCAGCTGAAACAAGCAAGGATGAAGCGGAACGAATTGAGCTAGCGAAAAAACTTGCTAGGTATGGAAAAGTTTATGTAGGCGATGGCTTTGGCGCAGTTCATCGCAAGCATTCATCTGTATTTGAGCTAGCAAAAATGTTACCTCATGCAGCTGGAGACTTGGTTGCAGCTGAAGTTGAAGTACTTGAGAAGTTAACTAAAAACCCATCTCGCCCATATGGTGTTCTTTTAGGGGGAGCAAAAGTTTCCGACAAGATTGGTGTAATTTCTAATTTCCTCGATAAAGTAAATATCATTGCGATTGGTGGTGGCATGGTGTTTACCTTCCTAGCTGCGCAAGGTAAAGAGGTTGGCAAGTCATTAGTTGAAATCGATTTAATACCCACCGTAAAGGAATTATTAGCTAGGGCAGAAAAGTTGGGCGTTAAGATCTTATTACCCACTGACATTGTGGTAGCACCAGAATTTGCCGAAAATGCAAAGCCAACAACTGTTACAGCAGATAAGATTCCTAATGATCAGATGGGATTAGATATTGGTCCAGAGAGTGCTGTTAATTTTGCAAGTGAAATAAAAAAATGTAAGACTGTTTTCTGGAATGGCCCTATGGGAGTTTTTGAGTTTAAGAATTTTGCTTATGGCACAAAGGTGGTTGCACAAGCACTAACTGAGGTCGATGGAATGGCAGTAGTCGGCGGGGGAGATTCGGCAGCAGCAGTACGTAAACTAGGATTCGCAGATACAGATTTTGGTTATATCTCAACCGGCGGTGGCGCGTCTTTAGAGTATCTTGAAGGCAAAGAGCTTCCTGGATTAATTGCACTAAGTTAGAAGAGGGAAAATGCGTAAACCGTTAATTGCTGGAAACTGGAAGATGAATCTGAATCATCTAGAGGCGATTGCTGTAACTCAAAAGCTTGCATACTCGCTTGAGGATCGTGATTATGATGCTGTTGAGGTTGTAATTATTCCACCATTTACTGATATTCGCTCAATACAAACTTTAATCGATGGTGATCGACTTCGATTACTTTATGGAGCTCAGGATCTTTCGGCATCTGAATCTGGGGCACATACTGGTGATATTTCTGGTTCAATGTTGGCCAAACTTGGGTGCACCTATGTATTAATCGGTCACAGTGAGCGCCGGGCAAACCATAATGAAGATGATGCTCTTATAAATCGTAAAATTAAAGCAGCTTTTGCTAATGAATTAAAACCAATCCTTTGTGTTGGTGAAGAGTTGGTAGTTAGAGAATCGGGTAACCATATTGCACATGTGCTTGAGCAATTAAGAAACGCTCTGAAAGGTTTCCATAAACCAGATCTTAAAAAAATCGTTATTGCTTATGAACCAGTATGGGCAATCGGTACTGGCAAAACTGCGACACCAGAGGATGCTCAAGAGGTTTGTTCGGCAATTCGAACCGAATTAAGAAAAATTGGCAGTGATGAAATAGCTGATAATTGTCGGATTCTTTATGGCGGATCTGTTAAATCAATTAATACCTTAGACATCATGAAAGAGGATGATGTTGATGGGGCATTGGTTGGAGGCGCATCTTTAGACCCAGAAGAGTTTGCCAGAATATCTAAATTCCACCGGGTCCTAAATAAGGCTTAATTTGCTGGGTTTAAGAAAAGTTTCAGAAAAGATAGTATCCTTGGCAGGTAGCCGAGCGGTAAGGCTCTAACAGATGAAGGCGAGTAAATGAATTTAGCTCTTTCGATTATTTTAGTCCTCTCGAGCGTATTGATGATTATTTTGGTGCTGCTTCACAAAGGTAAGGGCTCTGGATTATCAGATCTTTTTGGCGGCGGTATCTCTTCAACTTATGGTGGCTCATCAGTAGTTGAGAAAAACTTAGACCGCATAACTATCGTTGTTGGTGGCGTTTGGTTTGCATCAGTTGTAGCGCTTAGTTTGTTATTAAAGTAATAAGAAAACCTAAGGAGTAATAATGGCTGGTGGAAGTGCAATTCGTGGCAGTCGTGTTGGTGCAGGCCCAATGGGCGAAGCAGAGCGCGGTGAGTCGATTGCTCGCTTTAGAGTTTCATACTGGTGTGCAAATGGTCATGAAACTAAACCATCATTTGCCGAGGATGGCACAGTAGAAGTTCCAGCTGAATGGGATTGTCCACGGTGTGGATTTCCAGCCGGGCAAGATAAAAATAAGCCACCAATGCCACTAAAAAATGAGCCATATAAAACTCACTTGGCATATGTGAAGGAACGCAGAACTGAAGCAGAAGCAAATAAGGTATTAGATATTGCTCTTAAAAAATTACGTGGTGAGGATTAATTTAAAATTCGGAGATTAATTTATTAATACCTGTACTTCGATTTTTTAGATGAATTCTTAGTAAAGGTAATTTTCTCTCCGTTAGCGCTTGAGCATCACCTAGGGCTTGAGCAAGGATTAATTGTGAAAATGTGTAAGGCTTATTTGGAATCTCAATATCAACATCAGATTCAGCGGTGATTTGAATAAACCCACCATTAGGTTGGCCACCTTTATGGAATTGACCAGTTGAATGAAGAAATCTTGGTCCCCAGCCGAAAGTAGTTGGCTTATTAGTTCTCTTAGCTATTAGAGCCCGAATTTTTACGATTTCATTCTCTGAACCGCGAGTTAGGTAGGCCATTACTGCAAAATATTTTACAGAAGTTTGCAAAAACTCAGTAATGGTTTTGACATCTATATTTGAGTAAATTGCAATTTCACTATCTTCGTATACCGGTAACAAAGCTTGTAGTTTTCCTGATGAAATTTGATCAAGAATCACAGCAGTTCGATCCTTTGCTTCGGCTACATTTGGCTGGTTAAATGGATCAACTTCAAGTAAATAACAGAGCAGCGCGGTTACCCATTCCCATAATATAAATTGCTCGCCAAGTGTGCCATTGACAATTAAATCAAAATCTCCATCAGCAAACCCAACTTTAAGATTCTTATCAAAATCAGAATTTTCCTCAATTACTACCGGCAATCTTCCTCGCTGGTTTTTTCCAGTTGATTCAGCGATTAATTGCTCAATCCAGTCAGAAATTCCGGGTAAGCCAGAGTTTGTATCACTGAAATTAATAAATTGTTCTGTGTTTGAATATAAGGTGGCAGCAATTAGAACTGCAGGAGAGTTATTTGAAATGAAACCAGTAGCAGCATCTTGCGCATCATCTAACAAAACTGAGATATCAATTCCCAATAAACTAGCAGGTACCAAACCGAATGCTGATAATGCACTAAACCTTCCACCAACATTGGGGTCTGCATTTATAACCCGGTAACCATCTTTGCGTGCCTCTATATCTAAAGATGTTCCAGAATCGGTAACTATTACAATGTGATCAGAAGGCTTTAAATTTGCTTTATTTAGTAAATTAGCAAAGTAGGCAAATTGGGAGGTTGTTTCAATTGTTGATCCAGATTTCGAACCAATCACTATTACTGATTTTAATAAATCTGATGGGACTGATCTTAGAATCTGAGCTGGATCGGTGGAATCAATAACAGTTAATCTCTTCCCATATGCGGCCGCAATTACTTCGGGCGCAAGTGATGATCCACCCATGCCGCAAAGAATCACATTTACTAAGTTATTACTTCTTGCCCAAGCTGATAGAGCATCTAACTGTGGCAATAAATCCCTAGAACTATTTGGTAGATCTATCCAACCCAATCTACTAATAGCTTCTGTATTCTCACCCCACAACGTGTGATCTTTTGCAGCAATTTTTGGTGAAATAGAATTTAGTTTGGTAATTATTTCAGGTTTATTTTTACTTAGGCTTGGCCCGCTAATAATCATTTAGAGTTTCCTAATACCGTATTAATAGTGTCCATTAAATCTAGCCAGGCAGCTTCAAACTTTGCTACGCCATCTATTTCAAGTGCTTCGGTGATCTTTTCTAAATCAATGCCTGAAAGTGCAAGTTTTGCAAGAGAAGATTTAGCTTTTAAAACATTTGTAGTAATGGTGTCACCAGTAAATATTCCTGTCTTTCTAACTGCATCTAAGGTGGCCTCTGGCATTGTGTTAACTGTATTTTTGGCAATTAAAAGCATTACATATCTTGTTGGATCATAAGAAGGATCCTTGACGCCAGTTGATGCCCATAATGGTCTTTGTAGATTCCCACCTTTTGATGCAATCTTTTGCCAACGCTGAGTGTTTTCAAATGTTTGATAAGCATCATATGCCAATATCGCGTTAGCAATCGCGATGCTACCTCTGAGCTCGGAATCGATAGGTAATTGTTTATCTACCTCACTGTCAATTCTGCTAATAAAAAATGATGCTACTGAGTAGATATTAGTAATCGCTTTACCAGAGGCCAATCTTTTTTCCAGTCCAGCCGTAAAAGCATCTAAAACTTGCTTATATCGATTTACTGAAAAAATTAAAGTTACGTTTACACTTATTCCTTGAGATATTAGCTCTGTAATTGCAGGTAAACCTTCTACTGTTGCTGGTACTTTTATAAGAAGGTTTGGCCGACTAATTATCCGCCATAGATCTTTTCCTTGATCAATTGTTGATTTTGTGTCTCTTGCAAATCTTGGATCAACCTCAATTGAAACCCGGCCATCCACCCCATTAGAATCTTTAAAAGTTTGAGCAAAAAGGTCACAAGCATTTCGAACATCATCTGTGGTTAAGGTTGTGATTATCTCTTCAACAGTTTTTTCACTATTTTTAGTAATATCATTTATATAAAGGTCAGACTTGCTAATTGCCGCTGAAAATATACTTGGATTAGTAGTAACGCCAACTACGCTATCTTCTTGAATAAGTTTAGCTAAAGAATTATTTCTTAATCTTTCTCTTGAAAGATCATCAAGCCAAACTGCAACACCTGCCTCAGAAATTTGTTCTAATGCATTAGCCATTTGCTTTTTTAATACTTTCTTTCGCTGCTAAAACAATCTTTTCAACTGTAAATCCAAACTCTTTAAACAATACTGAAGCACTAGCTGAGGCGCCAAAGTGTTCAAGTGATACCGCAATTCCTGAATCCCCAATGTATTGATACCAAGGTTGGGAAATTCCAGCCTCAATACTTACCCTTGCTTTTATTTTTTTAGGAAGTACTTGCTCTCTATAACTTCCTGGCTGTTCCATAAACCACTCAAGAGAGGGTGCACTAACAACTCGCGCCTTAATCCCTTCAGCCATTAGTTTCTCTTGTGCTGCCAAAGTTAGTGACACCTCTGAGCCTGTTGCAATTAAAATTACATCAGGATTACTGTTATTCGGAGCATCCATAAGAATGTATGCCCCTTTAACTGCATCCTTAATGTTTGCATATTTATTTGGATCAAGTACAGGTAAGTTCTGACGTGATAGTGCCAAACCAACTGGCTTACCATCGGCAATAATTCTTCCCCAACACAAACTGACCTCATTTGCATCTGCAGGCCGCACAATCGCTAAACCTGGAATTGCTCGTAAAGCTGCAAGGTGTTCAACTGGTTGATGTGTTGGGCCATCTTCACCCAAACCAATTGAGTCATGGCTCCATACATATGTAACAGGCAGTTGCATTAAAGCTGAGAGCCTTACCGCTCCACGCATATAGTCACTAAAAACCAAGAATGTCCCGGCGAATGGCTTAACTAAACCATGAAGTGCTGCACCATTTAGTATTGCACCCATCGCATGTTCACGGATTCCAAAGTGAATTATTCTTCCAAAAGGATTGGCACCAGTCATCTTGCTTGTTTCTGGCAAGAATGATCCGCCCCCTTCAATCGTGGTGTTATTGCTGCCTGCTAAATCTGCAGATCCACCCCAAAACTCTGGCAATATTTTTGCGATTGCGTTGATAACCTTTCCAGATGCTGCTCTGGTAGCAATATCTTTCTCAGGGGAGAAGACTGGCAAAGATTTTTCCCAACCTTCTGGAAGTTTTTTTGAGAGCAACCTTGAAAGGAGTTTGCTCTCTTCTGGGTTGTCTATCTGCCATTTAGAAAACCTAGTAAGCCATTCCTGGTAAAGATCAGATCCTTTTGTCTTTACTTTTCGTGTATGGGAGATAACTTCAGTCGGAGCAAAAAATAATTGAGCAGGGTCTAACCCAAGTTCAACCTTTGTTGCCGCAACCTCATCAGCACCTAACGCAGAACCATGTGATTCAGATGTGCCTTTAGCGGTAGGAGCTGGCCATGCAATTACTGTGTGCAATCTTATTAAAACTGGTTTTGATCTTTGTTCTAATGCTTTGATCATCGCGCCCTCTAATTTTTCGCGATCAACATCACCATTCTTTTTTGCTTCGACTTCAATTACATCCCAGCCATACGCTCTGTACCGACCACTGACATCTTCGGTAAATGCAACATGCGTGTCACCTTCAATTGATATTCGGTTGTCATCGTAGATAACTTTTAGATTTCCAAGCTGCTGCGTACCAGCAAGGGAGGATGCTTCTGCACTTACACCTTCTTGTAAATCTCCATCAGAGCAAATAACCCAAATATTGTGGTCGAATAAATCAGTTTTATTATTTGGATCAAGTAATCCTTTTTCATACCTTGCTGCCATTGCCATACCAACGCCGTTTGCCACACCTTGTCCTAATGGTCCAGTAGTAGTTTCCACTCCGAGGGTATGGCCATACTCTGGATGGCCGGGGGTAAGTGAGTTGTAGGTACGAAAACTCTTTAAATCCTCTAACTCAACACCATATCCGGACAAATAAAGTTGAATATAAAGGGTCAATGATGAGTGACCACAGGAGAGAATAAAACGATCCCTAGCAATCCAGTTTGGATTTGCAGGATCATGTTTAAGTATTCTCTGAAATAAAGTGTAAGCAACTGGTGCCAGTGACATTGCAGTACCAGGGTGGCCATTACCAACCTTTTGTACCGCATCCATTGCAAGGGCGCGAGAAACTACTACTGCTTGATCATCTAACGCCACCCATTTTGCTAACTTCATCGAGATAATCCTTGCATTCTAAAACCAGATTGGGAAACCTTAATCAAGGACCATGCGCTAGCCCAGACAAGAGTTGCACCTAATAGGTGGGCGGCAACTATTAACTCTGGTAATCCAGTGAAGTATTGAACATATCCAATTAAGCCTTGCACTAGGCAGATTATAAGAAAAACTGATAAGTACTTATGAATTACTTTGTTTTGCGAAACTCTAGTAATCAGCCAAAGAACTAGCGTTAATACAACTAACGCAATTACTAGATCTGCATGCAACCAAGAGACAATTCTTGGATTAAATCCAAATCTCTTTGCATTCTCATCGCCAGCATGCGGCCCGCTCCCGGTAACAATTGTTCCGGCTACCAAAACCAATACAGTTAGCCAAATAAGAAGTGGCATTAAAGTGGCAACAATTCCATCCGCTTTTTGTTTAATTATCCCTACTATTTCATATCGTAATGAGATCGCACCTGCTATCAAAAATATTGATAACAGGAAGTGACCGGCAACTGGAATTGGATTTAAATCTGTTAGCACTGTAATTCCGCCTAAAATTCCCTGTCCAAATATTCCAATAACTTGAAGCGCAGCTAATGATCTCACTCTGCTTTTCAGTACCGCGTTTTTAGAAACCCTTATTGCAATGATTAAAGCAATGAGCGCGCAGAGTAAAAGTACAAATGTTAAAAGTCGGTTACCAAACTCGATCCAGGCATGTACTTGCCCCTCTGCTTGGTGTGGCACTGGCGTATAGGAGCCTGGTGTGCACTCTGGCCAGGTTGGACAGCCAAGGCCAGATCCGGTTAGTCGAACTGCACCACCAGTGACAACAATTGCAATCTGCAAAAAGACTAGAAAGCCAAAAACCTTGCCTGCAATTGAGCCTTTGCCTACCAACATGATTAAAGCCTATTGGTTTGCCTGCTAACCCCGCCTGATTGAGATGGACAGTAAGTCCTATTTCACACAGACTCTGAGCGAGAGGATTGGCGCTTCTAGGGGAATTACGCAACACTTATGTTGTGAAAAAGAGTGAGCCAGATAAAACCCGCGATCAGGTTGCTCGCACCATCTTAGAAGGTGGCCCGGCGAGTGCTGCAGATCTTGCTCATAAATTATCAATTACACCTGCCGGTATCCGCCGCCATCTAGATTCATTAATAAGTGAAGGTGTATT
Organism: Actinomycetota bacterium; assembly: GCA_009705675.1. Next base: position 21,206 of record WLSX01000001.1, read on the forward strand.
AACTGCTCGCGATCCTTATCAGGGGAGTGCATTAAGGGGTAGAGGTAGGCCATCAAAAGTATTTGTGATGACGGATTCTGGCCGTGAAAAATTTGAACATTCATACGACGACCTTGCAGTAGCTGCGCTTAAATTTATGGCTAGTAAAAATGGATCACATCTTGTTAATGAGTTTGCGCAGTCTCGAGCAAATGAGTTTGAACGCAAGGGAAGTCAAATAAAGGATTCAAATAAAAGTATCTCTGAAAAAGCAAAGGCATTGGCAAAACTACTTACTAAAGAAGGCTATGCCGCGTCTACTGACAAAATGGGAAGTGGCGAGGAGATCTGCCAGCATCATTGCCCGATTGCACATGTTGCATCAGAGTTCCCACAACTATGTGAGGCAGAGACTGCTGCATTTTCAGCAATTTTAGGAACGCATGTACAACGACTAGCAACAATTGCCCACGGTGACGGAGTTTGTACAACATTTATACCAGCAGAAGTTTCCCACAAAAGTAAAAACAAAATAAAAGAAGGAGCTCGCTCATGACCCAAATCGCCCACCCAGAATTAGATGGTATTGGTAAGTATGAATACGGTTGGGCGGATAAAACCGATGCGGGCTCAAACAGCCGACGAGGTTTAAATGAAGAGGTAGTCAGAGATATCTCTGCTAAAAAGAGTGAGCCACAATGGATGCTTGACCTACGACTTAAGGGCCTTTCATTATTTGATAAGAAGCCGATGCCAAGTTGGGGATCTGACTTAAGCGGTATCTTCTTTGACACGATTAAGTACTTTGTTCGTTCAACTGAGAAACAAGCAACATCTTGGGAAGATCTTCCAGATGATATTAAAAATACCTATGATCGACTTGGTATTCCAGAGGCGGAGAAGAAAAGATTAGTTTCAGGTGTTGCTGCGCAATATGAATCTGAGGTGGTTTACCACTCAATTCGCGAAGATCTTGAAAAGCAGGGGGTTTTATTCCTTGATACCGATACTGCACTTCGTACTCACCCTGAGCTTTTCAAAGAGTATTTTGGAACAGTAATTCCAGTTGGTGATAATAAATTTGCTGCGCTTAACACTGCAGTTTGGTCTGGCGGATCATTTATCTATGTACCAAAGGGAGTAAAGGTAGATATTCCTCTTCAGGCATACTTCCGAATTAATACTGAAAACATGGGTCAATTTGAGCGAACTTTAATTATCGCTGATGAAGATTCCTACATTCATTATGTTGAGGGGTGTACGGCACCTATTTACTCATCTGATTCATTGCACTCAGCTGTAGTTGAAATTATCGTAAAGAAGAATGCACGAGTGCGATATACAACTATTCAAAACTGGTCAAACAATGTTTACAACCTAGTTACCAAGCGCGCAACTTGTGCGGAAGGTGCAACTATGGAATGGATCGACGGAAACATCGGATCTAAAGTAACCATGAAGTATCCAGCTGTAATGTTGATGGGTCCGCACTCAAAGGGTGAAACGCTTTCAATTGCTTTTGCTGGCGAAGGTCAACACCAAGATGCTGGCGCAAAGATGGTCCATGCTGCTCCTTACACATCATCAACAATTATCTCTAAGTCAGTAGCACGTGGTGGAGGAAGAACTTCATACCGCGGATTAGTAAAAGTTGAAGCAGGAGCCCATCACTCAAAGAGCACCGTTAAATGTGATGCACTTTTAATTGACACTATTTCTCGCTCTGATACATATCCATATGTTGATGTTAGAGAAGATGATGTTTCGATGGGCCATGAAGCAACAGTTTCAAAGGTCAGCGATGATCAGCTGTTTTATCTAATGTCCCGTGGATTAAGTGAAGATGAAGCTATGGCAATGATTGTTCGTGGCTTTATTGAGCCAATCGCAAAAGAGTTGCCAATGGAGTACGCACTTGAGTTAAACCGACTGATCGAAATGCAAATGGAAGGTGCAGTTGGTTAATGAGTGCACTAACAACTAATTACCTAACCCCAAGTGGGCGGGAAGAGGCTTGGCGTTTTACACCCTTAAAGCGGCTTGCTGGTTTACATGACATCGCAGTTGATGTTGCCGATCGAATTTCGATTTCGAATCAGGGCTCTCTGCCAGCTGGAGTAAAACTAACAACCCCATTGGCTAAAGATTTTCCGCCAGCATATGAGTCAAATGATGTTGTAACTAATCGAATTCGCAAAACTGTTCAGAAAATATCATTGCTGACGATTGATAACGATATAGAGCTTTCTGAGCCAATTTTTCTCGCTCGTAAAGCAGGTAGTTCTGCGGAGTTAAGTCGGTTAGTAATCCAAGCCGGAGTCAACAGCAAGGCAACAGTAATTATAGAAAATACTGGCGCTGGTGAAATCGGAGAAGAGATTGAAATATCACTTGCTACCGGTGCTTCTTTAAACTTTATTACTTTACAAGAGTGGGATAGAAGTGCAGTTCACATCGGGCAACATCATGCAATTATTGGCAAGGATGCTCAATTCACATCCTATGTAGTTTCAATTGGGGGATCAGTAGTTCGGATCAGCCCGACAGTTGAGTTCACTGGCGCTGGCGCATTTGCTGATTTGTATGGAATTTACTTTGCAACAGATGGCCAACATTTAGAGCATCGCATTCATGTTGACCACAGTGTGCCAAATGCTAAATCAAGAGTTAATTACAAGGGAGCTCTTGCTGGAAATGCAGCTCACACCGTTTGGATCGGTGATGTCTATATTCATAAAGGTGCTGATGGAACTGATACCTATGAATTAAATAGAAATCTATTACTAACAGATGGCGCAAGAGCTGATTCAGTTCCAAATCTTGAAATTGAAACTGGCGAAATTATTGGCGCAGGCCATGCCAGCACCACTGGACGCTTTGATGATGAGCAACTTTTTTATCTACAATCTCGTGGAATTCCTTCAGATATTGCTAGGAGATTAGTTATTCGTGGCTTCTTCGCCGAAATTGTTACTAAGTTAAAGAGTGAAGAGCTAGAAGAGCGTTTAATGGGACGAATTGATGCAGAGTTAGCAAAGGTAGGTGAGTGATGAGTGAAATTTTATTCGACACTTTAGTTGAAGGAAAACCAGTTGCTATTGATGTTGATGGCACATCCGTCTGCGTTGTTAAGGTTGCAGATGAGGTTTTTGCAGTTGCAGATACCTGCACTCACGCAGAGGCATCACTTGCGGAGGGTGAAGTAACCGGCAGCAAAATCGAATGCTGGCTACATGGGGCTGAGTTTGATCTTAAGACAGGAAAAGCGCTAACACCACCAGCGACTGAAGCACTAAAAACTTTTAATGTAAAACGTAATGGCAACCAACTAACAATCACTAACTAATAGGAGAAAATAATGAGCGTATTAGAGATTAAAAATCTGCAGGTAAGTGTTGTTACTGATGCTGGAAACAAAGAAATTTTGCGTGGTGTTGATATAACAATCAAATCAGGCGAAACTCACGCGATTATGGGTCCAAATGGATCTGGCAAATCAACTCTGGCTTATTCAATTGCTGGTCATCCTAAGTACCTAATTACTGGTGGATCGGTAACACTTGATGGCGCTGATGTTTTAGAAATGAGCGTTGATGAAAGAGCTAAGGCAGGATTATTTTTAGCAATGCAGTATCCAGTTGAGGTCCCTGGTGTATCAGTTTCAAACTTTTTACGAACTGCTGTAACTGCAATTCGTGGTGAGGCTCCAAAGGTTCGTACCTGGGTTGGTGAGGTTAAAGCTGCGATGGCTTCCTTAAATATGGATACAGCTTTCTCAGAACGAAATGTTAATGAAGGCTTTTCTGGTGGTGAGAAGAAGCGCCATGAGATTTTACAAATGGAGTTATTAAAGCCAAAGATTGCAATTTTGGATGAAACAGATTCCGGCCTTGATGTTGATGCTCTTCGTATTGTTTCTGAAGGCGTTAATCGTGTTAAAGCTAACTCTGATTTGGGAGTTATGTTAATTACCCACTACACCCGCATCCTTCGATATATCAAGCCAGATTTCGTACATGTATTTGCTAATGGCAAAATTGTTGAAGAGGGTGGCCCAGAGCTTGCTGACAAATTAGAGGAGAAGGGATACGCAGAGTACATAACTGCGTAATCTCAATGAGTGTAGATCTATCCAAATATAAGAAGGATTTTCCTATCTTCGCACGCAAGGTGCGGGGTGGAAACTCATTAATATATTTAGATAGTGGGGCAACCTCACAAAAGCCAGAAGCTGTAATAACTGCTGAAGCAAACTTCTATCGAACAATTAACGCTGCCGTTCATCGTGGCGCCCACCTACTTGCTGAAGAAGCTTCAGAGGCTTATGAAGCAGCTAGAGCTAATGTTGCAAAATTTATTGGTGCTAAAACTGATGAGGTAATTTTTACCAAGAGTGCAACTGAATCACTTAACATGATTGCTTATTCATTTGGTAATACAGCCTCAACTCCCCATATTTCAGACGGGGATGAGATTGTGGTTTCTGAGATGGAACATCATGCGAATCTGATTCCATGGCAACAGCTTGCCAAACGAACTGGTGCAAAATTGACTTGGTTTTCAATTACCAAAGATGGAAGATTAGATCTTTCAAATATTGCTAGTGTGATAACCAAAAAAACTAAGATTGTTGCAATCACCCATCAATCAAATGTGTTTGGAACTATTATTCCACTTGCTGAAATTACAAAGGCAGCACATGCAGTGGGAGCATTAGTGGTACTTGATGCCTGCCAATCTGCCCCCCACTTTGAAATTGATGTAAAAAAACTAGATGTTGATTTCCTAGCCTTCTCTGGGCACAAAGCATTAGGCCCAACCGGAGTTGGTGTTCTGTGGGGAAAAGCGGAGTTATTAGAAAAATTAGAGCCCGCTTTGTTTGGCGGGTCCATGGTTGATTCGGTAACTATGGAAAGTGCAACCTGGGCAAGTGCACCGCGAAAATTTGAGGCTGGAGTTCCGAATATGGCCCAAGCTGTTGGATTATCTGCTGCCATCGATTATCTAAATCAGGTTGGTATGGACAAAATATTTGAACATGAACAAGAGCTAACGGAGCATTTACTAACCGGTCTATCAAAAATATCTGGCGTTAATGTAGTTGGTCCACTTGATATGAAAGATAGAGGAGGAGTCATCTCATTTACAATTGATGGAGTCCACCCACATGATGTCGGTCAAGTTTTAGATCAATATGGAATTGCAGTTAGAACTGGCCACCATTGTGCTTGGCCATTAATGAAGAAACTTAATCTGGTTGGTACCACCAGAGCATCCTTTCATCTGTATAACGATTCAAATGATGTGAATGCACTTTTAGAGGCGATCGAGAAGGTTAAAAGTTATTTTAAGGTAGGAAAGTGATGGAGTTAGATTCACTTTATCAAGAAGTAATACTTGATCACTACAAGTCCCCTCACCATAAAGGGCTCTCAGATCATAAAGATGTGCAAGTTCACCATAAGAATCCAAGCTGCGGGGATGAGGTAACACTTAATTTAATTATGGATGGGCAGGTAGTAAAAGATGTTTCTTGGGATGGTGTTGGATGTTCGATTTCTATGGCAAGTGTTTCAGTTATGAGCGAATTAATTATTGGTAAATCATATTCGGATGCGTTGTCAATATTTGATGCTTTTGTCGAATTAATGCAGAGCAAGGGACAAGGCGTAGGGGATGAAAATTTACTAGAGGATGGTGTGGCATTTGCTGGGGTATCAAAGTTTCCGGCCCGAATTAAATGTGCACTACTAGGCTGGATGGCTTTCAAAGATGCTTCTACGCAAGTGATGGAATAGGATTAGCTCATGAGTACAACTATTGATGATGTTACCGAGGCCATGAAGGATGTTATTGATCCTGAGCTTGGAATTAATGTTATTGACCTTGGCTTAGTTTATGACATGCGTCTTGATGAAAATAATATTGCAACTTTAGATATGACTTTAACTTCAGCAGCGTGCCCTCTTCAAGATGTTATTGAGGATCAAACTCGCCAAGTCCTTTCTGACATAACTTCAGATGTGAAAATCAACTGGGTATGGCTTCCACCTTGGGGTCCAAATAAAATTTCCGATGATGGCCGTGAACAATTACGCTCGATTGGTTTTACAGTTTAAATATTGTTCTGATTCTCACTAAGGTTGTCTTATGTCAATGCATGCAACGTGGATGTCTTTTAGATCTCTAACCCAAGATCAATCGGTTAAGAATCAAAAGCTAAAGCCAGGCACATTAAAGCGAATTGCTCGGTTTGCAATTCCATATAAAATTTCACTTTCGTTTTTTCTAATTACAGTAGTAATTGATGCATTCCTAGTAGTTGCAACACCACTTTTACTTCGTAAGTTGATTGATGATGGGGTTATTCCAAAGAACGCTGAATTAGTAACAAAGTTGGCTTTTGCCGTTGGTGTTATAGCTGTTATGGATGCATTGTTTAGCATGGCTGGTCGGTGGTTTTCTTCACGAATCGGTGAAGGTTTGATTTATGATCTTAGAAAACAGATATTTGAACATGTCCAAAGGCAATCGATAGCATTCTTTACTCGGACACAAACTGGAGCATTAATCTCAAGACTTAACTCAGATGTAATCGGGGCTCAACAAGCTTTTACATCAACTTTATCTGGGGTAATCAGCAATCTTTTAAGTTTAATTCTAGTTGCCGCAACTATGTTCACATTGTCCTGGCAGATTACCCTCGTTTCACTTGTATTGCTGCCAGTCTTTTTGTTTCCTACAAAATGGGTGGGAAGAAAACTACAAAGCTACACCAGACAGTCATTTGATATTAATGCGCAAATGTCAGCAAATATGACAGAAAGATTCAACGTATCTGGTGCATTACTTGTTTCACTTTATGGAGATGCTAAGAAGGAAAAAGATGATTTTGCCCTAAAAGCAAGGCGAGTAGCAGATATCGGAATTTCAATCGCTATGTTAAACCGTATCTTCTTTATCGCTTTAACATCAATTGCAGCGGTTGCTACTGCTGTTGCTTATGGAATTGGTGGACATCTAGCAATAAGTGGTGGTATCACCGTAGGAACATTGCTCGCCATCACAGCACTACTTGCACGGTTGTACGGTCCACTGACCGCACTCTCTAATGTAAGAGTTGATGTGATGAGCGCACTAGTTTCGTTTGAGAGAGTTTTTGAAGTCTTAGATTTACAGCCAATGGTTTTTGATGCAAAGAATGCAATAGAGCTAAACACAAGTAAGCCAGAGTTAAAGTTTGAAAATGTGTCCTTTTCTTACCCAAAAGCTGAAGAGATATCACTTGCTTCTCTTGAGATTGCTGCTAAGCCAGAGATGATAACAAGTGGTGAAGTTCTTAAGAGAATATCCTTTACAGCAGCTCCTGGCACCTTAACTGGAATTGTTGGACCATCTGGAGCTGGTAAGAGCACCATCAGTGGTTTGATTCCTAGACTTTATGATGTCACTAACGGATCGATTTCAATTAATGGAAAAGATATTCGGGACTACTCAATAAAATCACTCCGAAATGTAATCGGAGTAGTAACTCAGGATTCACATATGTTTCATGATTCAATTTTAGTAAATCTTAAATATGCAAAAGCAGACGCTTCTATGGCTGAGATAGAAGAGGCTTGTAGGTCGGCTCGTATTTGGGAATTTATTACATCCTTGCCAAACGGGTTAGATACTGTTGTTGGCGAACGAGGACATCGTTTATCAGGGGGAGAGAAGCAACGCTTAGCAATTGCAAGATTGTTGTTAAAGCAGCCAAGTCTTGTGATACTAGATGAGGCAACAGCGCATTTAGATTCTGAAAATGAAGCAATGGTGCAAGCTGCCTTGAAAGAGGCACTCACTGGGCGCACAAGTATTGTGATCGCCCACCGATTATCAACAATTGCTCAAGCAGATCAGATACTGGTTATAGACAAAGGTGAAATAGTTGAGCGCGGCACTCACGAGCAGTTAGTTGAAAAACATGGTCTTTACTTTGATCTTTTTGAAAGACAGAACTTACAAGGAGAGTTAATTTAACCTTTTACGCTTTGGGTTAAATATTGTTTCTTTCTTTATTGTTTCCCGCCCAGCATTTGCTGCGATTACTGCAATATAAGGCAAGGTAAGTGCTCCAACTAGAGCAATCCATCTAAATGGGCTTGGCAGTACAACTGTCAAAATAAAGCAAGCAGTTCTAATCATCATTGAAATAAAATATCTACGTTGTCTTGCTGATTGGTCAGAGGTTAAACCAACAGTGGCGTCGGTAATCGATTGCGTTGTAGGTTTTCTCTTTTTCATCTATTAAGAGTAGTCGATGTAATTTATTAAGCAATAAAAAATGAGGTGGCTCACCGAAAAGTGAGCCACCTCATTCGATTTATTATTTAGCGGGTAGTTCCTCTTGCTTTAGCGATTCGACTTAGAATCTGATAACCAAATACAGCCATTACAGTTGCATTGATAATTCCACTAAATGTGTAATCACCGCGAGTCCAAGCCATATCTGAGATACCAATAATTAGAGATGAAGCTGCGATGTATAGGTTTACTGGATCAGAAAAGTTAACTCTGCCATCAATCCAGATTCGAGCACCCAATACGCCGATCATTCCAAATAATGCAACAGTAACTCCACCTTTAACTCCAGCAGGAGTTGCAGAGAGTACTGCTCCAAATTTTGGTGAAAGTGCTAGAACAATCGCGCCGACACCAGCAAAGATGTAAGCAAGAGTTGAGTAAACTCGACTTGCAGCCATCACGCCAATATTTTCAGCATAGGTTGTAGTACCAGAACCGCCGCCAAGTCCAGCAAGGGTAGTTGCTGCACCATCTGCAATTAAGGCATTGCCTATTTGATCATCTAGGTTCTTACCAGTCATTGCCGCAACCGCTTTAACGTGACCAACGTTTTCTGCAATTAGAACCAATACAACTGGAAGGAATAACAGCATTGCGCTGCTATCAAATGTTGGCGATGTGAATGAAGGCATTGCAAATAATTTCGCTGCCTTTACTCCAGAAAAATCAACATCTCCCATAGCAGCAGCAGCTGCATAACCAATTACTAATCCAGCAAAGATGCTGATTCTGCCAAGAAATCCTCGGAAGAATGCTGAAATGAATCCAATAGAAAATAGAGTGATTAAGCCAACTCTTTGTCCCTGCATGAAATCATTTTTTGCCGCTCCAGCTAGATTTAGTCCGATCACCATCACGATAGTTCCGGTAACAACTGGCGGTAAGAATGTATCGATCCAGTTAGTTCCAGCTGCCTTGGCGATGAATCCAACAACTGCAAGCAGTACGCCGGCGGCAACAATTCCACCTAATGCAGCGGGAATTCCACCAGAGGTCTTTGCTGCTGCAACTGGGGCAAGAAAGGCAAAAGAAGAACCAAGATAGCTTGGTAATCTATTCTGCGTGATTACAATAAATAGGAGTGTGCCAATACCAGAGAAGAACAGAGTGGTAGTAGGTGAGAATCCAGTAATAATTGGCACAAGGAAAGTTGCACCAAACATTGCTGCGATATGTTGAATGCCCATACCAAAGGTACGTGGCCAAGATAGTCGTTCATCTATTGATACAACTTCTCCAGGTTGTATCTGTTTTCCATTTCCATGAAGTTTCCAACTAAGCATTTAGGCTCCTTAATTGTTCGCACAGCCCAATCTGAGATGTGCATTTCAGGCCCAAAGGGGGTGGGTATTAAATAAAAAGAATAGAACTGGAAACCATATTTACTCGTAGGTAAGGGCTTATTTTGCAATAAATCTGACTTTTTTTACCAGGCTTACGCTCAATTTCCTGCCTGCGAAAGCATTGGGTAGTATTTGCCAATCAAGTGGATGCATACGCTCCCACCTACTTCGCTTCGGCGGACTGGTTGCTTCTTATGAAGTGCGGCTGTTTTTCGCTTGTGTAATGCCTTAACAATCTAGCGAAACAGCAAGGAGAAATTATCAGCACAGAACCACGAATTAATGATCGAATTCGCGTTCCTGAAGTTCGGTTGATTGGTTATGACGGTGAACAGCTTGGCGTAACAGCAATAGATAAAGCGCTCAAGTTATCTGAGGAGATCGGTTTAGATCTCGTAGAAATTTCACCAGATGCTAATCCGCCGGTCTGCAAAATCATGGATTTCGGAAAGTATAAGTACGAAATTGCGCAGAAAGCTAGGGAAGCAAGACAAAATCAGACACACATTGTTGTGAAAGAGATGCGACTTCGACCAAAAATCGAACCACATGATTACGAGACAAAACGTACTCATATTGAACGATTTTTATTAGGTGGCGACAAGGTGAAGGTAACTATTCAGTTTCGTGGTCGTGAGCAATCTCGACCAGAGATGGGATATCGGTTATTGCAAAAGATTGCGGAAGAGTTAGCTGAAGTAGCGATTGTGGAGTTTGCGCCAAAGCAAGAGGGGCGCAATATGACAATGGTACTTGGGCCAGCTAAGAAGCCAGGTTCTGCAAAGAAAGCAGCACCAAAGGAAACAGCTCCACAAAAATAGTTTTAGAAGAGAAATTCAACAGGAGGTAAGAGATGCCAAAGATGAAGACTCATAGTGGCGCGAAGAAACGCTTTCGTGTTACTGGATCCGGAAAGATCATGCACGAGCGTGCTGGCAAGCGCCACCTGCTTGAACGCAAATCATCAAGATTAACTCGTCGCTTAAGTGGCGATGTTGCAGCTAAAGCACCAAACGCATTCGCAGCCAAGCGCATGCTCGGTTTGAAGTAAGGGAGAGATAAATGGCTAGAGTAAAACGTGGTGTACATGCGGCGAAGAAGCGCCGTACAACTTTAGAACGTGCTTCCGGTTACCGTGGGCAACGATCACGTCTTTTTTCAAAGGCAAAAGAGCAGGTAACTCACTCTCTCGTTTATGCATTTAATGATCGTAAGGATAAGAAAGGCGATTTCCGTCGTCTTTGGATCCAACGTATCAATGCTGCTGCACGAGCAAATGGCATGACATACAACCGTTTGATTCAAGGTCTAAAGACTGCTGGTGTTGAGGTTGATCGCCGCGTACTTTCTGAGCTTGCAACAAATGATCCAGCAGCCTTCTCAAAATTAGTTGAGATTGCTCGCAAAAATGTTGTAACTGCATAATTATCTCTAATTAGAAAGTTAGAGATGGAAAACATTACGAGCCTTAATTCGCCGCACATTGAGCGAGTTAAGGCTCTTATTGGTTCTAGAGGTAAGAAAAATCGGGAATTAGAAAATACTTTTGTGGCAGAAGGAATACAGGTTGTCCGTGAGGCGCTCTCCTCGAAAATGCCTGAGGGTTTAGCGGTAAAGAAGGTTTATGTAACCGAAGAAGGTTTAAGTAGGTTATCTGCAGATATTGGGGATGCGGTACTTTCTAAATTTGAAATTATTCAAGTTAGTGACCAAGTTATGAATGCAATGGCTGACTCAGAGTCACCCCAAGGTATTCTTGCTCTTTGTTCAACTAAGTCATTAAAAATGTCTGATCTATGGGAAATGAAACCAAGGCGAGTAGCATTTTTTTGGCAAATCCAAGATCCAGGTAATGCCGGGACAGTAATTCGGACCGCCGATGCATGTGGCTTTGATGCCGTTGTTTTATCATCTGAAAGCGTAGATATTTTCAACCCAAAAACAGTAAGAGCAACGGTTGGCTCTCTTTGGCATATTCCAGTGATTGCAGATGTAAAAATTGAGGATTTTATTGAACAAGCGCGTAGTAATAATCTTGAAATGTTTGCATTGACTGGTGATGGAAAGCAACAATTTACAGCTGATTTTGTTGGCAAAGTAAAGGACAAACCTTCAGTATGGATATTTGGAAATGAAGCTCGTGGGTTGCCAGATCTAACCTCAGATCTACACACCGTAGCAATCCCGATGAAGGGCTTTGCTGAGTCATTAAATGTGGCAAGTGCTGCGGCAATTGTCCTGCATTCTGTTGGGCTCTCCTTATAGAATAAGGAGATTATGTCGTTACAACAAGGGCAAATAGCGAGCGACTTAGCTCTAGCCTTAAAGGCGATCTCATCAGCAACTCATCTTGAGGATCTTAAACAAATAAAAATTGATCATGTTGGTGATAAGTCTGCTTTAGCCAAAGCTAATCAAGCATTGGCAACAATTGAAGCATCCCAGCGAGCAGAGTTTGGGAAATTAATAGGAAGTGCAAGAGCTGAAGTAAATCAAGCCTTTGAGAAGAAAAGCAACGAATTAGCAGACATTAGGGATTCTATAGTTTTACTTACCGAAAAGGTTGATGTCACTCTTCCTGGTCGTCGTACCTTAAAAGGTGGACTTCATCCATTAACAATTCTTACAAATGAAATCTCAGATCTTTTTATTGGACTTGGGTATAAAGTTGCAGAAGGACCTGAATTAGAGTCTGAATGGCTTAACTTTGATGCATTAAATATTCCAGCAGATCATCCCGCGAGAACCATGCAGGACACATTCTTCGTCGAACCATTAGATGCAAAGTTGGTTTTACGTACTCATACTTCACCAGTTCAGATTCGAACCATGTTGGAACAAAATCCGCCGATCTATGTGATTTGCCCAGGTAAGACCTATCGAGCTGATGAGCTTGATGCGACTCATACACCAGTATTCCACCAGGTTGAAGGATTGGTAATTGATGAAGGCATAACAATGGCAGATTTAAAGGGCACATTGGATTACTTTGCAAAATCCATTTTTGGTAGTGAGGTAACAACAAGATTGCGCCCTTCATTTTTCCCATTTACAGAACCATCAGCTGAAGTAGATATATTTTTTAATGGCCGCTGGATTGAATGGGGCGGCTGTGGGATGGTCAATGAGAAAGTTTTAACTGCTTGTGGCGTTGATACTAAGAAATATTCTGGATTTGCATTTGGTATGGGATTAGAAAGAACACTTATGGTTAAACATGGCATCACTGATATGCATGACATTGTTGAAGGTGATGTGCGATTCACACAAAGTTTTGGAGTCGGCAAGAGATGAAAATTCCGTTAAGTTGGTTGCGTGAGTATGTAAGTATTCCTGCAAAATTAAATGCGGAGCAAATAGCACAAGCATTCGTGAAAGTTGGGTTTGAGGTTGAGCAAATTGAATATCAGGGCAAGGATTTAAAGGGCCCGCTACTTGTCGGCAAGGTTATATCGATAGAAGAGCTATCTGGTCATAAAAAACCAATTAGATATGTTGGCTTAGATCTGGGAGAGAAAAAAACGAGATTTGTGATTTGTGGTGCTCGTAATTTTAAGGTTAATGATCTAGTCGTTGTCGCTATTCCTGGCGCGGTTTTACCAGGAAATTTTGCAATCTCTGCCAGAGAAACTTACGGCAAAGTCAGTGACGGCATGATTTGTTCTGCAAAAGAACTTGGAATTAGTGATGATCATGCTGGAATTATTGTTTTACCTGAGGGCAAAGTTGGATCTGACGCTGTAGCTCTTTTAGATATCTCTGATGTTATTTTCGATATTGCTATTAACCCAGATCGTGGATATGCAATGTCGGTACGGGGCTTAGCAAGAGAGCTTGCTGGCTCTCTTAACGCTAAATATGTTGATCCAGCTGATACAAAAATCGCCAAAAAACTCAATGTGATAAAAAGCAGTAAGGCTGTATCTGTCAAAATTGAAGATAAGAGTGGTGCAGATCAAATATTTATAAGAACTCTTGCAAATGTAAATATTAAAAAACCAACTCCAATTTGGATGAGCCGGCGTATAGAAAAATGCGGAATGCGCTCAATATCTCTGGCAGTTGATATAACTAATTATGTAATGCTTGAGTTAGGTCAACCTCTTCATGCATTTGATGCTGATCTGATTGATGGCGGACTTCGAGTAGTTAGAGCGGGTAAGTTTTCAAAATTAACTACCCTAGATAAAGTCGAACGAAAATTAAGCCCCGATAACTTACTTATCGCAGATTCAAAATCAGCTCTAGCATTGGCCGGAACTATGGGTGGCCTTGCATCTGAGGTAACAAATTCGACAACCCGGATTGCGCTAGAGGCTGCGCATTTTGATCCAATGAGTATTGCTAAAAACTCACGGTTTCATAAATTATCTAGTGAGGCATCCAGAAGAATTGAACGTAATACCGATCCAGCGTTAGCTGAGATCGCATCGGCAAGGGCTGCATCTTTATTAGTCGATCTAGCCGGTGCGGAATATGTTGGAACAGCTCAAGCGGTCGTGACAATAAAGAAGCGCAAAGCAAAGATTTCAATCACGCAGATCTCAAAATTCATTGGATACAACTACACAGTAAAGCAAGTAAAGGATGCACTCTCATTGATTGGTTGCAAGGTAAGTGGAAGTTCTGCAGTGTTAACTGTTGAGGTACCTACCTGGCGTCCAGATTTAATAACTGCGGCAGACTTCTCAGAGGAGATTGCGCGATTAAATGGATATGAAGTGATTCCATCACGTTTACCGATTGGTAAATCTGGTGGCGGGCTTACCCAGATGCAGTATCGAAAACGCCAGATTGCAACCATGCTTGCAGATCAGGGATTTTCTGAAGTTATTAATTATCCATTTGTTAGCCAAGAGATGGTAGATCTACTCGGCTTTACTGGCGATCGAGCAAAATCATTCCGAATTGCCAATCCAATGTCTGAAGATTTTCCATTACTTCGTACTCATTTAATCCCAGGCCTCCTAACTACACTCAGTCGCAACATCGGCCGAGGCGGTAAGGATTTAGCATTATTTGAAATCGGCACAGTTTTTAGAAATTCCACTCCATTAGGTAAAGCAGTTTTACCAGCTATTGATAAGCGGCCAACTGCAAAGGCAGTCTCTGATATTTATGCAGGAGTTCCAAAGCAAATGCTCTTTGTGGGCGCAGTAGCAGCCGGAGAGAAAATACTTAGTAACTGGCAAGGGAGCGGACAACCTTTTATTTGGAGTGATGCA
>WLSX01000010.1 GCA_009705675.1 Actinomycetota bacterium
AAACAAGATCTGCTGGAGTTAAATTTGCAAAAACACCTGACTGGATTGATTCTGCGATCAGCAGATCAGTTTCACCATATATTTTTGCAAGCATTTTGCCAGATTTAGCGATCTCATCATTATTTATGTATCCAAATTTATCAAGAATAATCTTTATACGATCAAAACGCTTTGCAATGACATTGGTGCGGCTATTTATTCGCTCCGTCAGACCATCGATCTCTCGTTGTAACCGCTGAGCTCTTTCAGCAACCCTTGAGTGATTTTCTCGATCTGGGCAAGCATGAGAAGGGTGATATTTCATTTCTCTTCTAATATTTGCAATTTCTTCCTCAATCATAACTCGTTTCTTCTTATTTTTCTTACTATCACCTTCCAACTTCTTAATATCTGCTCGAAATTGTGAATACTGAATGAAATCACCAAGATGACATTTTGCTTCCACGAACAAGGAATCTCGGGCTATCTCATTCTTTCTTATTTGTTTTGCCAACCCCACAACCGCTTTATCAGCTTGAAACTGAGCTAGCGAGGATTCGAGAGAGGTTCTTGCTCGATCTGACCCAAACTGTGAAATCAGATTTATGCTCATATTGTAAGTAGGTTTGAAAGAACTCTTAAGTGGATAAGTACGCGTTGAGGCAAGACCACCTACTGAAGTGGAATCTAATTCATTTCCCCAAAGTATTACTGCGTTACCTTCAATGTCAATCCCGCGCCGGCCAGCTCTACCAGTTAATTGAGTGTATTCACCAGGTGAAACTGCAACATGTCCTTCCCCATTCCACTTACTCAATTTTTCTAAAACAACAGTTCTGGCAGGCATATTTATACCAAGTGCTAAAGTTTCAGTTGCAAAAACAGCTTTTACTAAACCTCTTTGAAATAATTCTTCAACGGTAACCTTAAATGCGGGAAGTAACCCCGCATGATGCGCCGCAATTCCACGCTCTAATGCATCCGCCCATTCGTAGTAACCAAGAACAACTAAATCTTCCTCAGCTAAATTCTTCATATTACGAGCAATGACCAAGCGAATCTCTGAGCGTTCTTGCGAGTTTGTAAGTCGCAATCCCGCTGCCAAGCATTGTCTAACAGCAGCATCACAGTTGTTACGAGAAAAAATAAATGTAATCGCGGGGAGCAAACCTTCTCGATCAAGTTTTTCAACAATTTCAGCGCGAGTAAGTTGTTTAGGTCCCTTAGCTTTATCACGCCAGTTACCTCTAACTTGGCGGTAAGAATCTCGCTCTAATCTAGTTAGTTCTGGATTTAGCTTTTGGTTCTCACCAAATAGATCTAAAAGTCTATTTCCAAATAATACATGTTGATACAGAGGAACAGGTCTTATCTCACTGACAATTACCTCAGTTTCTCCTCGAACAGTTTGTAACCACTCACCAAACTCCTCTGCGTTAGAAACTGTCGCCGATAACGAAATAACCTGGACGGCATCTGAAAGGTGAATCAAGATCTCTTCCCAAACTGCACCCCGAAATTTATCTGCAAGATAGTGAACCTCATCCATAACCACGTACTTAAGATCATTAATAGTTGTGGAGTTTGCATAAATCATATTGCGGAGTACTTCAGTAGTCATAACGACAATTTGCGCTTCTGAATTTATTGAAGTATCTCCGGTAAGTAAACCAATCTTAGATTCGCCATATTTTGCAGATAACTCAGTAAATTTCTGATTAGAAAGAGCTTTGATTGGTGTTGTATAAAAGCACTTACCTCCTGAATTTATTACTAAATCGACTGCAAATTCACCAACAATCGTTTTACCAGCTCCGGTAGGAGCGGCAACCAAAACACCTTTACCTTTTTCTAAGGCATGGCAAGCATCGATTTGGAACTGGTCTAATTCAAATGGAAACCCTTCAGCAAATTTGTTGGTCTTAGGAAACTTTCCAATACTTTTGGCGCGGGCGTAACTTTCTGAGGGCGATAAATTCATTGCGCTAGCCACGTAGTAAGAGCTCTGGGGATAATAGTAACTTCAATAGGGAAATCTGAAACAAATTCACCATCCGCATAGGCAAGAGTGGGTCCTGATAATTTAACTTTACGGCCATGATGGAGATCGATCTTTGGGTGCGGAATATGATTTCCTTTAAACACTTTAGGAAAAATTGTTAGCAAAACTAATTTACTTACTGGCCTAACAACCAAGATATCAAATACACCATCTGAATTCGATGCTCCAGGACATATTCTCATTCCTCCACCGTAGCATTCACCATTTGCTACAGATAAAAGCATTACATCTTGGTCAAGAATTTTGTTATCAATTTCTATTTTATAAGCAATTTTCCTAAATTTTGATAAAACAATTAGTGTTGCAATCGTGTACTTAGATTTACCCTTTGGCCATCTCATACGATTTGCCACAGAATTGACAACCGCGTCAAATCCCGTACTTAGAACCTGAACAAACCATTTATCTCCAGATTTAGTAACTACTTTTCCGAGATCAATCTTTTCAGGTGTGCTCTTTAAAATAATTGAAAATATTTCCGAGACGGATTTTCCATAGAATCCAACTGCTCTAGCAAAGTCATTACCTGTTCCGGCAGGTATTACGCCGAGAACAATCTCTTTTTCTGCAACTTTTTGTAAACACAGATTAACTAAACCATCGCCACCTACGGCAACTAAGTACTTATAGTGATTTGATTGGATTGCCACGTCCAATTTAGCATTTGTTTCTTCAAATGTAGGGCAATTTATTAATTCATTTTTCAGGTTTTTATTACTTAAAAGATTGATTAGTTCCTGGGCAAGTGTTTCAGCCTTACCTTTTCCTGCGCTGGAGTTTGTAACTACAAGCCACATTTCAAATCTCTTCAGGTTTATCGATTGCAGTCAATCTGCTTTCAGCATCATTCCGACGATAGCGCCGTTTATCGACAAGCAATGCAAAAAGTCCACTGAGGAAATATAAGAGGCAAAGCGGGATTGCTAATAAAGTCATTGTGACTGGATCTGGTGTAGGCGTAAATGCCGCCGTAAATAGAAAGCAAAGAAAAACAGCAAGTCTCCATGGTTTAAGTATTGACCTTCCGGATAGCACTCCTAGTAGATTTAGTGCAACTAAAAATAAGGGTAGGACAAATGCTATTCCAAATATCAAGATAAGTCTTAGAACAAAATCTAAATACTCATCAAATCTAATCAGATTACCGAGATTATTCGGCGTAAAACCAAGAAGTACTTGCACAGCATGAGGAAGTATTACGTAGGCAAGAAAAGCTCCAGTCATAAATAAGGGAGTTGCTACTAAAACAAAGGAAACAGTTACTCGTTTTTCTTTCTTATGCAACGCCGGCGTAATGAAAGCCCACAACTGATAGATCCACACGGGTGCAGATGCAATTACACCAGTTAACAAAGCAATTTTTACTTGTAAATTGAAGGGTCCAAGAATTCCATTTACGTACAAATCTCCGCACTTTCCATTTACCGGTGAAGTTGCGCTTCCAAGGTCGCAAAATGGGAGCGTTAGCAATCGAATTATTTGTTGGTAATAAACCCAGCCCGCGATTGATCCAACAAGAACTGCAAACGAGGATTTTATTAATCGATCCCGAAACTCGCGAATATGATCTAGCAGTGGCATCTTGTCGCCACGGCGCTTACTCATGACTTTTACTTGTCAGAGCTTGGATCTGTTTTTTTATCCCCTGCTGAATCCTCTTTATTCATCTCCCGTACTTCACTCTTAAAAATACGAAGAGATCTTCCAAGAGATCTAGCTGAATCTGGTAAACGCTTTGATCCAAATAAAACTACAAATACAACTGCTAGTACAAGTAAATGCCAGGGTTTAAGTGAGTTCATGCTGAAATCCTACCCTATTTCATTTTTCAGCCTGATATAGGGCTAAGAGTGAGGTTGCACTCTGCCTTATTTCATTCGCTAGCGAGGTGGGGGTCACGACAGAAATGCCTGGTGCGTTACTGAGAATGCTTCGCTTAAGCCACTCTACGTTATTTATATCAATATTAACTTCAAAGAATTCCTTTTTTTCTATTACTGTAGAAATAATTGAGGAGTTTCTCTCAATAAAATTTCTATAAGATTTTTTGACACTGAGAACTACTCTAATTGAGTCTCTAATTTCATTCTCAGATTCATTATGACTATTTCCAGTGATTTCACATTGAGTAATGAGACTAACCTTAAATATTCGATCTGATTTCTTGCTTAAATCATATGCTGATAGATAGAGACTCCCATTCATAAAATATAAACTTTGAGGTGTCACTTCACGTTGAGTAACCTGATCTTTGACTAATGAACTATATTTAATTCTTATATTTTTTCGTTTAGATATGGCATCTGTGATTAAATCTGAGAATATGGAATTTTTTTCGGAGGGAGCAAATGTGACGGAGTTGCTACTCCCCAATTTAGTAATCTTTTCCGATAGAGCCTTTAATTTTTGAAGACGCTCTGGATTTGAGACGCTAATATCGATAAGTATTTCAAGTCCTAATGCGATCACAATTAGCTCACTTTTATTAAATCGTCTAGGTTTATCCAAAACTTGGGGATCAATAACCGAAACAATGCCTTCATCAAAAACAATGTCAATAAGCTCATAAGGTGTGTAACCAGGTAATCCACACATGAAAATAAGTTGAAGGTCACTTTCAATCTGTTTCTCAGTTACGGAAAATCTTTCAGATAAACTCCTGATAGAAACACCGGGATTTTCAAGGATGTAGGGAATTAGATCCATTGTTCTAAGCGCTCTAACTGCTGCAGTATCAATCATTAATAAATTCTTTCAAGGAAACTTTTATTGTATTCCGAAGGCTTTCAGGTTTTATAACAATTACGTTCTCACCATGCCAGAGTAGGGTTTCGATAATCTCAGGCTCATATTTATATGGCAAAACCATCAAATCCCATTCTTCGTCAAAATCACTAGCCGCATATTTGCTTCTCAGCGCAAATGCTTGTTCTTTTCGAACCAATATTTCTGCTCGTATGACCTCTTCCTTGTTTAACCCCTCTAGATAATGCATTAGATCAAAATTTTCTGGTTTTTTAAACCCATTCTGTTTGCCATTTGAGGTTAATTTTCCCTCAATTCGAAGTAATTTAAATGATTTAAAAGACTCCTCATCTTTTGCTACCAAATACCAAAATCCTGCTTTGGTATACATTCCAAGCGGCTCAACTATCCGAGTGGATCCGTTATATTGAAATGTTAGAATTTTAGATTTTTCAATGGCATCAAATGCAGTTGTAAGCATCGACGAATTTTCATTATCGCGAATTTCTGGAGTGTTAACAACATCGGATTCGATTGGTCCGCTTAGGGACTGGATTTTGAGCAGAGCTGCTTTCGAATCACTATCAAGAGCAGTACTTTGCCATAAGTTTGCTGCCATAGTTAAATAAAAAAGCTCATCTTTAGCAAATTCATTTCCTTTTAGCTGAAACGTTTCCGACTTAATTAAATACCCTTGGTCATCTTCAAATAATGGGTCTAAGCCTTTTACATCGATCTCAATTCCCATACTTCTAAGTTCATCTTTATCTCTTTCAAACATTCGCTCCATTGTTTCAGCCGAACCGCTATATCCAGTAACGTTCTTAAAAATCTCAGATTTTGTTAGGTACCGCTTGGTTGCCAAAAGCGCCAAGGTTAGGTTAATTAATCGTTCAGTCTTCTGGGAACTCATGGTGTTAGGTTAGCCATTAGTAAAATCTTTGATAAGATTGAGTATGCGCAAAACTCATATATTTCTTCTTGCCGTTACTCCTATTTTCCTATTATCAGCCTGTTCTACCGACGGAGGCGTAGATCCAATGACGAATCAGAGCCAACCAACATCATCCGCTCTCCCAGAGATTGGTGGATCTAAAGGATCTAAACCAACAATCGCAGCCCCTAAAGGCGCAGCGCCTAAAGCACTCGAGAAAAAAGATATCTTTGTCGGAACTGGTAAAGAAGCGGTAGCAACTTCCACTCTTGAAGTTCACTACACGTTAATGGCATGGAGTACTGGAACTTTAGTTGAGTCATCTTGGGATTCTGGTCAGAGCGCAACATTCCCTTTAAGTGGAGTGATCGCAGGTTGGCAACAAGGAATTCCTGGAATGAAAGAAGGCGGACGACGATTATTGGTAATCCCACCTGACCTTGGCTATGGAGCCACCGGTGCTGGTGGAGCTATTGGTCCAAACGAAACTTTAATCTTCGTAGTTGATCTGATTAAAGTAAGTTAATTACTCAATAACTCCGTAAGAACCTTTTGAAGGGCGTCTTCGCCTTTGTAATACTGGAACACCTGGTGCCATTCTGCGGGCAAAAATTAGAAATCCTGTGTGACCAATCATTCTGTGCTGTGGCCTAACAGCTAATCCTTCGTGATGCCAACCGCGAACAATGGTTTCGGAAGATTCTGGTTCAGTGAAGTTGCCACAATCCTTTATGGCTTCAGCAATTTTTGAAAGTTGTGTAGTTGTAGCAACATAAGCCATGAACACTCCGCCTGGAACTAAAGCATTTGATGCGGTCTCTACGCAATCCCAGGGTGAGAGCATGTCCAAAATTACTCGATCGTAATCAGCTCCAAAACTTTGTTCTTGCAATGCGCCAACAGTTAATTTCCAATTCTTTGGTTCATTCCCAAAGTAGTTCTCTATATTCTGTTTGGATATTGCTGCAAAATCATCACGTATCTCTACCGAATGCAAAAATCCTTTATCTCCTACCGCTCTTAAAATTGAAATGCTAAGCGC
Organism: Actinomycetota bacterium; assembly: GCA_009705675.1. The sequence goes on from WLSX01000010.1 coordinate 6,763, forward strand.
ACCTGATCCAACACCCGCTTCTAAAACCCTTATTCCGGGCTTTATATCCGCAACCCCAAGAATCATTGCTGCATCCTTTGGATAAATAATTGTTGCTCCCCTTGGCATAGATAGAACATAGTCAGCCAAGAGTGGGCGAAAAGCTTGAAACTTTAAATCTCCATTTGTTGCAACGATCGATCCCTCTGGAAGGCCAACTAATTCATCATGCTTTAAAAGTCCTTTATGGGTATGCCATTCAGCCCCAGCTGCCAATGTAATTGAGTACAACTTTCCCTTTGCATCGGTTAACTGAACCCGATCACCATAATTAAAATTTCTATCTATCATTTGTAGCGATTCTACTTGTAAGAAATGGGTACCACGTAATTAACTTTTCGATGTTAATCTCAGATAAAGACTCAATAACTCGTAAATTTGGATTACTAGGCATCTGTACTAGATGAGGTAAGCCGATTACCTGAGCACCGGCAGTTAACCCGGATTGAACCCCGGTGAGTGAATCTTCTAAAACGACGCAGTTTTTAATTTCTACTCCTAAAGTTTTTGCAGCTAGCAAGTATGGCTCAGGATCTGGCTTGGACCGCTTTACGTCATCATAGGAAACAGTAGTATCAAATATTCCATCTGGAAATCTTTTCAGTACAGCTCTCATTAATCTGCCAGTACTTGCAGTTACTAATGCGATCTTAATGTCAGATTTTTTACATTCATTTAAAATTTCTAAGGCATTAGGAATAAGATCCAATTTTGTTGCAAGTTTTTGCTCCATTACGTCATCAAGTTGCCTCGCAAAATATCCAAAAGGTTTGATGTTGTTGCTTCGTTCCTGCATGTAATTTTCCGTCTTTTCCATTGGCCCACCGAGACAATTAATCTGATCTTGCTGATCCCAATGACAACCTAACTCTGCCATTATTTCAATTTCAGATTCTAGCCAAAGTGGTTCTGAATCAATTAAAGTCCCATCCATATCAAACAAGATTGCACTCATGATGCGTTGAAATACTTTGCTTCAAGATGATGTAAAACTATCGAAGATGTTGATTGCTCTGGATGTAACTGGAACTCTTCAGATAACGATATGCCAATTCGTTCTGGCTGCAATAACTCACACATCTGTAATTGTTGCTCAAGATCGGGGCATGCCGGATAACCAAACGAGTAGCGAGATCCTTGATATCCCTGATTAAAGATTTCTTTTAGATCTTTTGAGTCTTTCCCATCAATTTTCAACTCTTCACGCGTTCTAGCATGCCAATGCTCAGTTAAGGATTCGGTTAATTGCACAGAAAGTCCATGAAGCTCTAGATACTCTCGATATAAGTTCGCATTAAATAGTTTACTGATTGCATCGCTAATTGACTGCCCCATAGTTACAAATTGGAAACTTACAACATCAATTTCGCCACTTTCTTTACTGCGGAAGAAATCTGATAAACATAGGCGACGATCACGACTCTGTCTTGGAAAAGTAAATCTAACTCGTTCCTTACCTTTTGATTCTCCCTCATGATGAAGCACTACTAAATCGTTTCCTTCGCTGTAGCAAGGGAAATACCCGTAAACGACTGCAGCATTTAACCATCCATTGGACTGAACATCATTTAAAAGTGAGCGAAGTTGTGGCCGACCTTCATCTTGTGCCATTGTTTCAAAATCTTTTCCCTTTAATCCCCATTGTCCGAGAAATAATGCTCTTTCATCCAACATGCCAACATAATCGGCAAGTGCTATACCTTTCACAACCTTTGAACCGTAGAAAGGAGCTGTCGGAACTGGATTATTATCTGCAACATCACTTCGCTTGGTATCAATTCCACTACTTTCAATCCGGTTAGTTCGAGGCGTTCGTCTCTCCTTAAGTGGTGGAAGCTGTACGCCAGCAACTCCACGCTTAATCCCCATCAATGTATCCATTAGCTTCAAGCCTTCAAAAGCATCTTTTGCATATCTAACTGTTCCCGGAAAAATTTCATTAAGATCTTGTTCAACATATGATCTAGTTAGTGCAGCTCCACCTAAAACAATCGGCCATTTTTCAGAAAGTCCTCTTGATTCTAATTCGAGCAGATTTTCCTTCATTATTACCGTGGACTTCACTAGTAAGCCCGACATACCAATTACATCAACATTATTATCTATTGCAGCGTCAATAATCTGGTTTACGGTTTGCTTAATTCCGATATTTACTGTGTCATATCCGTTATTAGATAAAATAATGTCAACAAGATTCTTGCCAATATCATGTACATCACCTTTTACAGTTGCAAGCAGAATTTTGCCTCTACCCTGATCATCAGTTTTTTCGATAAATGGTTCAAGGTATGCAACTGCAGATTTCATCACTTCAGCTGACTGCAATACGAATGGCAGTTGCATCTCCCCTTTACCAAACAACTCTCCAACAGTTTTCATACCTGCTAGTAAGTAATCATTAATAATAGTTAAGGCCGGAATCTTGGAGTCAATTGCGGTCTTTAAATCATCGGTTAACCCAACCTTCTCGCCATCAATTATTCGTCGCTGTAATCTTTCTTCCAATGGAAGCGCGGCAAGTTCAGCCGCTCTGCTTTCTTTTGTTGAGGTGACTTCAACATTTTCAAATAGCTGCAAGAACTTAGAAAGCGGGTCATAGATGACATTTCCTTGAGCATCAGATTCTCTACGATCATAAACAAGGTCAAGTGCCACATCTAATTGCTCTTTTGGAATTCGGCTTATCGGAGTGATTTTTGAGGGATGAACGATCGCTGAATCTAATCCATTTTTTACAGCTTCAGATAAGAAAACTGAGTTCAACACAATTCGAGCGGCTGGATTTAATCCAAAGGAAACATTACTCACGCCGAGCGTAGTTTGCACATTTGGAAACTCTGCCTTTAAAGATTTTATTGCATCCAATGTTTCAATTGCATCCCTACGAGTTTCTTCCTGCCCAGTTGCAATTGGAAAAGTTAAACAATCGATCAAAATATCATCAACTCTCATCCTCCATTTAGAGGTTAAATCATTTATTAAACGGCGTGCAACCTTCAATTTCCATTGAGCATCTCGGGCTTGGCCTTCTTCATCTATCGTAAGAGCGATTACTGCTGCACCATGTTCAACTACCAATGGCATTATTCGGGCAAACCTTGAAGTTGGTCCATCTCCGTCCTCGTAGTTGACAGAGTTGATAACCGATCTGCCACCTAACTGCTTAAGTCCAGCTTCTAGAACTGCCGGTTCAGTTGAATCTAAAACAATAGGTAGTGTTGATGTTGTGGCAAACCGGAAAGCCAACTCCTTCATATCAGCAACACCATCTCTGCCAACATAATCAACGGAAAGATCTAACATATGGGCTCCGTCGCGGATTTGATCTCTAGCTATTTCAACACAACTTTGCCAATCCTCTGCTAAAAGTGCATCCCGGAAAGCTCTCGATCCGTTTGCATTTGTCCGTTCACCAATAGATAAATAAGTGTTCTGCTGACGAAAAGGGGCAAACTGATATAGAGAAGAAGCACCGATTTCGCGAGTCACTTCTCTTTCAGAGATATTGTTTCCACTTAATTGCTTAACCACCTCTTTTAAATGCGCTGGTGTAGTTCCACAACATCCTCCTACTAAATTAACTTTGTAATCAATTACAAATTGCTTTAAAGACTTAGCTAACTCTTCTGGAGATAGTGGGTAATGAGCACCATTCTCACCGAGTACTGGAAGTCCAGCATTTGGCATTACTGAAATTCCAGCAGTTGCGCCTTTACTTAATACCCGAAGATGCTCGCTCATCTCAGCTGGGCCAGTAGCACAATTTAAGCCAATTAAATCAATACCCAACGGCTCAAGAGCGTTTAACGCAGCACCGATTTCAGAACCCATGAGCATTGTTCCAGTAGTTTCAACGGTAACTTGAGCAATTAAAACAATATCTTTTTTAGAATTATTTATCGCATTTCTTGCCCCGTTAACCGCTGCTTTTGCTTGAAGTAAATCCTGAGTGGTTTCAATTAATAGCGCATCACTTCCACCATCAATTAACCCTTTTGATGCTGTTTCATATGCTTCTTTAAGAAATTCATATGTGGTGTGTCCAAGGGTTGGCAATTTTGTTCCTGGTCCTAGTGAGCCAAGCACCCATCGAGGATTCTCTTTAGTTGAGTATTGATCTGCCACCTCTCTTGCAATCTTTGCACCAGCGAACGCAAGTTCATAGATCCGATCTTCAATTCCATACTCAGCTAAATTAGCAAAATTTGCACCAAAGGTATTAGTTTCAATTGCATCTACACCAGCGTCTAGGTATTCAGCATGTACGGCTTTTACAATATCTGCTCTGGTTACGTTAAGAATTTCATTACAACCTTCATGATTTTGAAAATCCTCTAAACTTGGATTTCTAGCCTGCAACATCGTTCCCATCGCGCCATCAGCGATAACAACACGCTTTGATAAGGCAACACGAAGTGAGTTCATTTGGCTTAGTTTACCTTAGTAAATGGGTGCAAACTCTAATTAGAGCGCTAAACCCAATAGTGCATCAATTGCTCTAGATACTGCCCCACTTTGATTAACGTTTCCATCACTATTCGATTTTAAGGACCAATTCAACAATCTCTTCAAAGCATTTGGGGTATCAAGATTATTTGAAATGTCAGAAACTATATCGTTTATCATTTGTGTTGGATCTGTAACTTCACTCTGAGCCAAAGCAACGCGAATTTGATTGACTTCGTTTTCAGCTTTTAATAGTAATTGACCGCTCCATTGACGATCATCCTGATAGTGACCACTTAGAAGGGCCCATCTAATAACCATCGGATCAACCCCATCTGAAAGTAATTTTGAAACAAATACAAGATTTCCTTTAGATTTACTCATCTTTTCACCGTCTAAACCAATCATCGCGGCGTGAACATAATATCTAGCAAACTCTCTACCGAAGGCGG
>WLSX01000011.1 GCA_009705675.1 Actinomycetota bacterium
AATTAGCTGAAATATTAAGTTCTTCCCCTTATTCGCTCATCTTTCATGAAGATGCCGAAACTAAATTTTCAGAATTGAACATACCTAAAGATGTAGCGATCATTTACTTAGTTATTGGTCCAGAGGGTGGGATTACTGAAGAGGAACTACAAATGTTTAATGGGGGCACCTCCAATATAATTAAGTTAGGGGAGCCAGTGCTACGTTCTGCTCATGCAGGGTTTGCAGCACTAGCAGCAGTTCAAACTAAGTTAGGGCGTTGGTAGATATGGATTGTTTATTTTGTAAAATAGTTAGTGGTGATATTCCTGCCACAATAATCAAAAAGACAGAATTAATTACTGCTTTTAACGATATAACCCCTCAAGCCCCGACTCATGTTTTAATAATTCCAAACAAACATTTCGAAAATATTGGAGAAGTCTCTATTGCTGATTCAAAATTGACTTCTGAATTGTTTAAGGCAGCTGCAGATATAGCGAGTGAATTGGGCCTTGAAAGTTATCGGTTGAACATTAATACCGGCGCCGGTGCGGGTCAGTCAGTCTTCCACGCTCACCTTCATCTGCTAGCCGGCAGGGCATTCGCTTGGCCGCCTGGTTAAATATAGAGTTCTCGTAATGGATCCAATCGTTATTAAAGTACCGGCCGCATTTCCTATGGTCACACTTGTAGGTCCGAGTGACTCTCATCTTAGAATTCTAGAAAATCAATTCCCACAGCTCTCAATTACGGTTCGCGGAAATGAAATATATGTAAAAGGTGAGATTGAGGAAGCCAAAAAATTTGTAGATTTAATAGATGAATTAATTGCTATTTTGCGTAGTGGCCAGAGTCTGACAGTGGACATGGTTCGTAGATCAATTGGAATGATTAAGCAAGATCCAGCCGAACATCCAGCTGAGGTTCTCTCACTAAATATTTTAAGTAACCGTGGTAAAACTATCCGGCCAAAAACTGCAAATCAAAAGAAGTATGTGGATGCAATCGATGCCAACACAATTACTTTTGGAATAGGGCCAGCTGGCTCTGGAAAAACCTACCTTGCGATGGCAAAGGCAATTCAATCATTGCAGGCAAAACAAGTTAATCGAATTATTTTAACCCGCCCTGCTGTTGAAGCAGGTGAGCGATTAGGATTTTTACCAGGAACTCTTCATGAAAAAATTGATCCGTATCTTCGCCCATTATTTGATGCTCTACACGACATGATTGATCAAGATGCAATACCTAGACTTATGAACTCAGGTGTAATTGAGGTTGCACCTCTTGCATATATGCGTGGCCGTACTCTTAATGATGCATTTATTATTTTAGATGAGGCTCAAAATACAACCGGTGAGCAGATGAAAATGTTTTTAACCCGTCTTGGTTTTGGTTCCAAAATGGTAGTTACTGGCGATGTGACACAGGTTGATCTTCCAAATAATTCACAATCAGGGCTAAGAATAGTTCAGGACATTTTGAAAGATGTCGATGATATTTCATTTATACATTTAACTGCCGAGGATGTTGTTCGAAATCGTTTAGTTGGTGACATTGTTACCGCTTATGGAAGTTGGGATGAGAATATTTCAAAATCTACCTTTCCGATTAGAAGCGGGAAGGGTGATCGTTAATTAACTCAATAACATTAGGCAGTAGATCATGAAAATAGAGTTAATAAATGATTCAACATATAAGTGCGATGAGGTTGGAATTAAATCTCTTGCTAACTTTACTCTTGGTAAATTAGGAATTCATCCAGATTCAGAGCTAAGTATTAGATTAGTTGATGAGGAAGAAATTACTCAACTTCATATTAAATGGATGGATTTACCTGGACCTACCGACGTGCTCTCATTTCCAATGGATGAAATCAAACCCAATTCAGCTTCTAATGGACCAGGTGTGATTGGGGATATTGTCTTGTGCCCGGCATTTGCTGAAAAAAATGGAAAGCAATCATTGGGGGATGAACTTCAACTCCTTACCGTTCATGGCGTACTTCATTTACTTGGTTATGACCATGAAGAGTTAGATGAAGAAAAACAGATGTTTGGATTACAAGAGGAATTTCTTAAGCAATGGCGGAGTTCACTCTAAATTTAACCTGCCGCCCTTCAAATAAGCAGAATTTGGATCAATCTGTTGAAACTAAAAAATCAGTTAACAGTTGTAAGATGCTCTAATGCGCATCGTTAGATTTTCTGCACCTGCCGAGCTGGGAGTTGGAACTGATCCATTATTTGGTGTTTTAAATGATCAGGACTCAATCCTGGTGTTGCGCGGTGACCCGATTTATTCTGGAATTGTGCCGCAGGATAAGAGTTTAAAATTAAGTGAAGTCAAGTTGCTGGCACCAGTTATTCCGCGAAGCAAAGTGGTCTGTATAGGTAAAAACTACGCTGACCATGCAGCAGAAATGGATTCAGTTGTTCCTACTGAACCAATAATCTTTATTAAACCTAATACATCTGTAATAGGGCCAAATGAAACGATTATTTGGCCAAGTATGAGTGAACGAGTTGATCATGAGGCTGAACTAGCGATTGTGATTGGCCGAATATGTAAAGAGGTTCCGGCTGCAAAGGCAAAAGATGTTATTTATGGCTACACATTAGCTAATGATGTTACGGCCAGAGATTTACAAAAAAAGGATGGGCAGTGGAGTCGTGCCAAGGGTTTTGATACTTTCTGTCCGCTTGGACCATGGATTGAAACTGAGTTCGTACCAAAGGATCAAAAAATCACCGCTACATTAAATGGTGAGGTTAAACAGTCTTCGGTCTTGTCTGAAATGATCTTTAAAATCCCACAAATTATTGAGTTTGTAACAAATGTGATGACACTCTTGCCTGGTGATGTTATTTTGACTGGTACGCCCGCTGGAATTGGTCCGATGCCGGCTGGAGCTTCAATATCGGTTGCAATTGAAGGTTTAGGCACACTTACTAATAAGGTTTCTGCTCGTGTCCAATAAATCACAAGTCAGAGTCCGGTTTGCACCTTCACCAACTGGTGACCTACATGTTGGAAACATTCGTACCGCTCTTTTTGATTGGGCATATGCCCGTCACACTGGTGGAAAATTAATCTTTAGAATTGAAGATACAGATACAGAGCGAGTTACAGATCAATATATTCAAGCTGCGATTGATACCTTAAAATGGCTCGGACTTAATTGGGATGAGGGCCCTGAAGTTGGTGGTGAGTTTGGACCTTACCTACAATCTCAAAGATTAGAGATTTATGCTGAGTGGGCACAAAAATTCTTAGATCAAGGCGATGCTTACCATTGTTATTGCAGTTCTGAAGAGCTTGAAGAGCGCCGACAAATTCAAATGAAAAACAACAAGGCACCTGGTTACGACGGAAAGTGCCGCGATCTTTCAAATACTCAAATCGATGAATACAAGTCGGCTGGAAGAAAACCAGTTGTAAGAATGCGAATGCCACAAGGAGAGACTGTTTTTGTTGATCAAATTCGAGGTGAAGTTAAGTTTGATCATGAGTTTGTACCAGATTTTGTATTAGCCCGTGCAGATGGTTCGCCACTTTACACATTAGCCGTTGCTGTAGATGATGTTTTAATGAAGATTACTCATATATTAAGAGGTGAGGATTTACTTTCATCTACCCCAAGACAAATTAGGGTTTATCAAGCAATGGGTGTTACACCAGAGCAATATCCATTATTTGCACATTTACCATTTGTGATGGGACAAGATAATACAAAGCTTTCAAAGCGAAATGGTGAGGTTTCCATTGCTTGGTATCGTGAGCAAGGTTATTTACCGGAGGCAATTTGTAATTATTTGGCACTACTTGGTTGGTCACCAGGAGATGACAAGGAAAATATTACGATGGATGAGCTAGTTTCATTATTTACGGTCGAACGAGTAAATAGCAGCCCAGCTAGATTTGATATGAAAAAACTAGAGGCAATTAATGGTGACAAAATTAGAGCTCTTACTCTAGATAAATTCTTAGAGTGGTCATTGCCTTTTCTGCTTAACTCAAAGGTTATTTCTGGCAGCTCAGAGGAAATTGCAGTTGTTAAGTCAGCACTTCCTATTATTCAGGAGCGAATTGTAAAATTATCGGAAATACCTCAAATGCTTAACTTCTTATTTGTAAAAGATTTTAAAATCGATTCTGAAGAGCTTCCAAAGCTCTCAGATGACTCATCTCAAGCGGTTTTAAAGGTTGCTTTAACCAAAATTGAATCACTATCTTCATGGGATCACACAAGTATTGAAGGAGTGCTAAGAACTGCTTTAATTGATGAAATGGGACTTAAGCCAAGAATTGCCTTTAGTTCTTTGCGAATTGCGGTAACGGGATCACATATTTCACCACCATTATTTGAGTCATTGGAGTTACTAGGAAAAGAGCGTTCAATCTTGCGAATAAAGGCGGCAATTTCCAAATAATTTGTGGCGCAGGGTATTCTTATCCCTGCTTTAAAATTAAATATTGGGGTATGGGGTAATTGGCAGCCCAGCTGATTCTGGTTCAGCTTGTCTAGGTTCGAGTCCTGGTACCCCAGCGATTTATTTAATGTTTTACCGTACGGCTCCGTCGTCTAGTGGCCTAGGACTCTGGCTTCTCAAGCCAGCTACGGGGGTTCGAATCCCCTCGGAGCTACTTTATTTACTTACTGTTTTTAAGTAAGTAGTCACTTAATCTAGCTGCAGTTGCAACAACAGCGGCTGCATGAATTCGACCAGGTTGTCTACTTAATCTTTCTATCGGTCCGCTAATACTTACTGCTGCAATAACTTTATTATTTGGTCCACGAACTGGTGCGGAAACTGATGCAACTCCTGCTTCTCGCTCACCAACTGATTGTGCCCAACCACGGCGCCGGACAGCAGAAAGGTTTGCTGCGGTAAATTTTGCATTTGTTAAGCCACGGTGGAGTTTCTCTGGCTCCTCCCAAGCAAGAAGTATTTGTGCAGCCGAGCCAGCTTGCATTGTTAACGCAGTTCCAACTGGAACTGAATCCCGTAATCCTGTCAATCTTTCTGCGGTTGCAACACAAATTCTTAAATCACCTTGGCGGCGGTATAACTGAGCACTCTCACTTGTTGCATCGCGTAATGCAGTAAGTGCAGGTACTGCGATAGCAAGTAATTTATCTTCACCAGCTGCGGCTGCTAACTCAGAAGAGCGGGAGCCAAGAACAAATCGGCCCGAAAAATCTCTACTTACTAATCTGTGGTGCTCAAGCGCCACCGCTATTCGGTGCGCGGTTGGGCGAGCAATTCCCGTGGTGGATACAAGATCACTTAATGATTGAGGTCCGGCCTCTAAGGCAGATAGAATTTTTACGGCTTTGTCTAATACACCAACTCCGCTATTCTTTCTGTCCATACTCTGATAATGCCATCTCAACTATTGAGAAGCAAATCCGAGACGGAAATTTAACAAGGAGTTGTAAAGTAAATGGGAAAGACATTAGCGGAAAAGATTTGGTCAGAGCACGTAGTTAGCTCTACCGCTGGTGAACCAGATTTACTTTATATAGATCTTCACTTAATTCATGAAGTGACTAGCCCACAAGCATTTGATGGTTTACGCCTTGCAGATCGTAAAGTTCGCCGTCCAGACTTAACAATTGCAACCGAAGACCATAATGTGCCAACTCTTAATATTGATAAACCAATTGCTGATCCAGTTTCAAAGTTACAGGTAGACACTTTGCGGAAAAATTGTGAGGAGTTTGGTGTCCGGCTTCATTCACTAGGAGATGTAGAGCAGGGAATTGTGCATGTGGTTGGGCCACAACTTGGAATTACTCAGCCCGGTATGACAATTGTTTGCGGTGATTCTCATACCTCAACTCACGGAGCATTCGGTGCGCTTGCATTTGGAATTGGTACAAGTGAGGTTGAGCATGTACTTGCCACTCAAACCTTGCCATTAATTCGCCCTAAAACAATGGCGATAAATGTTGAGGGCACTTTGAAAGCTGGCGTTACCAGTAAAGATATTATCTTGGCAGTTATTGCAAAGATTGGTACCGGCGGCGGTCAGGGTTACATTCTTGAGTACCGTGGTAGTGCAATCAGAGCTCTCTCAATGGAGGCTCGAATGACAATCTGCAACATGTCAATTGAAGCTGGTGCAAGAGCTGGATTAATTGCGCCAGATCAAACTACTTTTGATTATGTAAAGAGTAAGCCCCATGCACCTGATGGCGCTGATTGGGATGCTGCCCTTGCCTATTGGAAAACTTTGACAACAGATTCTGATGCTAAGTTTGATAAAGAGATCAATTTAAATGCTGATGATTTAGCACCATTTGTAACTTGGGGGACCAACCCAGGACAAGGACTTCCACTTAGTGCATCTGTGCCAAACCCAGCTGATTTTAGTAATGCTGAAGATCGCGGAGCCGCTGAACGTGCGCTTGAATACATGGATTTGAAACCAGGAACTCCACTTAAATCAATCAAGGTAGATACTGTCTTTTTAGGCTCTTGCACAAATGGCCGAATTGAAGACTTACGATCAGCGGCTGAGGTTATTAAAGGGAAAAAGATTGCCCAATCACTTCGGTTATTAGTTGTTCCTGGCTCAGCTAGAGTGCGTCTGCAAGCAGAATCTGAAGGGCTAGATAAAGTATTTATTGATGCTGGAGCTGAGTGGCGAAGTGCTGGTTGTTCAATGTGTTTGGGAATGAATCCAGATCAATTAAAACCAGGCGAGCGGGCAGCATCAACTAGTAATAGAAACTTTGAAGGAAGACAAGGAAAGGGCGGCCGGACCCACCTGGTGAGCCCATTAGTGGCTGCTGCGACTGCTTTAAAGGGCACCTTAGCCTCACCGGCGGATTTGTAACATGGAAAAATTCATAAAACATACAGGCAGCGCATTGCCACTTCGTCGCAGCAATGTTGATACCGATCAGATTATTCCAGCGGTTTACCTAAAGCGAATAACAAAGAGCGGCTTTGAGGATGGCCTTTTTGCTGCTTGGCGCAATGATCCAACCTTTGTGTTAAATCAACCTCAATACAAAAATGCAACTGTGCTAGTTGCTGGCCCAGATTTTGGAACTGGCTCATCCCGAGAGCATGCAGTTTGGGCTCTTCAAAATTATGGATTCAAAGTTGTCTTATCTAGCCGCTTTGCAGATATCTTCCGTGGTAATTCACAAAAGATGGGCTTATTAACGGTGATTTTAAGCCAAGATGAGATTGAAAAGATCTGGCAGGTAATTGAAAGCAAGCCAGAGACACAGATAACAGTTGATTTAGAGAGTAAAACTGTTTCATACCAGGGGACAACTCTTAACTTTGCAATTGATGATTACACCCGCTGGCGCCTTATGGAAGGGCTAGATGATATTGGCCTTACATTTACTAAAATTGATCAGGTTACAAAGTTTGAAGAAAAAAGAGCGAGTTTTAAGCCTAAAACACTACCTATTCGCTAAGTTAAAACTCTAAAGTAATTATTTAGAGTTATCTTTTTTTCGCTAAAACCCTTGATTTATATTAAGAATTTGCTTGCGACACACCGAATTAATTAATCAAAGTATTTCTAATCACCCCATAGATTAACCCTAGTTAAGCAAACGCTTAATGTTTACGCGTAAATAAGGGGATTAAATGAACAAGGCCCAGTTCATCGCTTATCTAGCACCACAATTTGGTGATAGTAAGAAAGAAGCTGCACGCGCCGTTGAGGTTGTTTTTGATGCGATTATTCGCAACATCTCAAAGGGTGATGATGTAATGATTAATGATTTCGGTAAGTTTAAGAAGGTAGACCGTCCAGCACGTAAGGGACGTAATCCATTTACCGGTGAATCAATTCAAATTAAAGCCAGCAAGAAGGTTCGCTTTCTACCTGCAAAGGGATTGAAAGAGGTTATCTCTGGCGCACGCAAGTTAGGCGCAGCACCAACACCACCAGCAAAGGCAGCACCTGCAAAGGCTGTTAAGAAAGCTGGCAAGGCAAAGAAGGTTTCACGTAAACCTGCTAAGAAAGCGAAGAAGGCAAAGCGTCGTAAGTAAAAAAAGTTGTTAATTAGCGGGATCTCATGCGTGAGATCCCGCTTTTTTACGCTCATTTATAGCCAAGATGATGAATAGTCGTAGAATTACGCGGTGTCTACCGATCTAAAGATTTCCTATGCCCCACCATCGGGTAAACCATTAGGCGCAACAAGTTGGTTTCGGTTTGGTGCAAATTTAATCCGCCCACTTTTAAATTTAATAGCCAAGCGGGATTGGCGTGGGGTAGAAAATATTCCAAAAAGCGGGGCAGCAATTGCCGTTTGTAATCACATCTCATATGTAGATCCACTTTTATTTACTCATTTTTTATATAACAATGGCAGGGCGCCTAGGTATTTAGGCAAAGCCTCACTTTTTAGATTACCTATTATTGGCAGAGTACTTCTTGGTGCTGGTCAAATTCCAGTAGAGCGTGAGACCAGCTCTGCCTCTCAATCCTTGCAACATGCAATTGCTTTTTTGAAGGCAGGTCACCTACTTGGTGTTTACCCAGAAGGAACCCTGACTAGGGATGAGAATTACTGGCCAATGAAGGCAAAGACTGGAATTGCACGTCTTGCAATCCTGACACAGGTTCCGGTAATCCCATGTGCGCAGTGGGGTGCGCAAAAGATTTTGCCGGCTTATAGTAAGAAACCAAAATTATTTCCACGAACTAAGGTAACTGTTGTAGCTGGTAAGCCACTTGATTTTTCCAAATGGTATGGCAGAGCTGAGGATCCGGTTGCGCTGGAAGAGGCAACAGCTTTTGTAATGAGTGCGATTACAAGATTGTTAGAAGATTTAAGAGGTGAGAAAGCGCCATCGGAGATATTTGATCCAAAGAAGTCGCAACTGCCTCGAACTGGAAATTTTAAGCGAGATCAAAAATGAAAAAAGTTGCAATCTTAGGTTCTGGTGCATGGGGAACAACCCTTGGTCAAGTTTTAATTGACTCAGGTCAACAGGTATTAATTTGGGGTAGAAATAAAAAGGTTGTCCGAGAAATAAACCGTCGGCACTCTAATCGTAGATTTTTAAAAGGTATTGATCTACCAAAAGAGTTAAAAGCAACTACTGACATCAAGGCAGTTTTAGAGTTTGCTGATGTGATTGTATTAGCAATTCCGGCTCAGACTTTGCGGGAAAATTTAGAAAGCTGGAAAGGATTTTTTCCAACGGATTTGCCAATCATTAGCACTTTAAAAGGTATTGAGGTTGAAACGCAACTTAGAATGACGGAAATCGCCCAAGAGATACTAGGTGCGGATAAATCAAGATTTGGCTTAATTACTGGACCAAATTTGGCTAATGAAATAATTACTAGGCAACCTGCTGGAGCAGTTGTTGCCTCAGAAAATCCGGAAATTATAAAGATAATGCAGGAAATTTTTTCAACAAATTATTTTAGAATATATCCATCCACAGATTTAATTGGTTGCGAGTTTGCTGGTGCTGCTAAAAGCGTAATTGCCCTAGCAGTTGGTATCGCAGTTGGAATGGGTTATGGCGAAAATACTCAAGGTTTAATGATTACCCGCGGCCTTTCTGAGGTTGCTCGTCTTGGTGAGGCCTATGGAGCTAACCCATTAACTTTCTTAGGTCTAGCTGGCATCGGTGACTTAGTTGCAAGTGCTCAATCACCACTATCTCGTAATAGAAGTTTTGGTGAAGTACTTGGTAAATCTGGCTCAATTGTAAAAGCGCGAGCACAAGTCGTTAAAACTGTTGAAGGTGTTTACTCGGCGGGCGCAATGCTTGAACTAGCGCATCGCGTTGGGGTTGAAGCTCCAATTATTGAAGCGGTCTCAGATGTTGTGGCTGGAACGTTAACGCCAAAGGATGCAATGGCAAATTTAATGAAAGTAAGTATTAGGGCTGAAATCTAATGAGTAAGGTAAGAGTTGCAATAATTTGTGGCGGTAAAAGTAGTGAACATGAGATCTCATGTATCTCAGCAAATGGAATTCTTAATGCTATTGATCGAAGCACCTTTGAACCCGTGTTAATTGGAATCACAAAAAGTGGTAAATGGTTACTTCTGTCAGAGGACACAAGTTTTATTATTCAAAATGGCGCCCTACCTACCGTGCCAGAGTCCGGACTTGAAATAAGTATTACCAGCCAGGGTTTATTTTCCGGTGGTAAGAATTTAGCAATCGACGTAGTCTTCCCAATTCTTCACGGGCCATATGGCGAAGATGGAACAATTCAAGGTTTATTTGAAATGATTGGATTACGTTATGTTGGTTCTGGTGTATTAGCCAGTGCGGTAAGTATGGATAAGTCATATTCAAAACCAATTTTTGCTGCAGCCGGATTAAAAGTTGCACCTGGCACAGTTGTCACATCAAGTAATTTTGAGCTGCCAAGTAATCTTAAATATCCACTCTTCGTAAAACCAGCACGAAGCGGATCTAGCCGGGGAACAACTAAGGTTAAGCAAGATTCAGAGTTAAAAGCAGCAGTTGAATCTGCTTTAGCCTTTGATACTAAAGTAATAATTGAGCAAGCTGTTGTTGGCAAAGAGATTGAGTGTGCTGTATTGCAATCTGAGGGTAAAACAATAGTTTCACCAGTTGGGCAAATAGTTATTTCAAGTAAGTATGAGTTTTATGATTTCCAAGCTAAGTATCTTGATGATTCAATGCAATTAGTTTTTCCAGAGTTACCAGCAGGTATTGAGGAGAAGATACAAGCAGCGGCTCTAACCGCATTTAATGCGGCCGGGTGCGAAGGATTAGCTAGGGTTGATTTCTTCTACTCTGATTCAGATGAAGTAGTAATTAATGAAATCAATACCATGCCTGGCTTTACACCACTTTCGGTATATCCAAAGTTGATTGAAAAAAGCGGTATGAATTATCAGCAATTAATTACAACACTTATTCAAACTGCACAAACTCGATCAGCAAGTATTACTCGGTAAGTAATGGAAGGTGTATTAGAAAAGAGTGCTGTTAAGCGAGTTAACAATGCACTTAAGATAAACGGAATCTCTGGTCAAATAAAGGTTCTATCTGAGAGCGCTCGAAGCGCTGCCGAGGCTGCATCTGCTCTTGGAATTGAGGTTGGTCAGATTGCTTCATCAATTATTTTTAAACTACCTAATGAATCTCCATTATTAGTTATTACCTCTGGACGTCACCGAGTAGATACCGAGTTAGTGGCTAAGGAGTTATCAGTTGATAATCTAGCCAGAGTTGATGCAGATTATGTTAAAGAGTTATCTGGATTTTCAATTGGCGGAGTTGCACCCCTGGGCTGGATTAATCCACCGGCGATTACATTAATAGATTTAGCTTTAAATGATTATGAGGTGGTTTGGGCTGCTGCTGGACATCCGCACGCAGTTTTTCCAACCACTTATAAAGAATTAATGAAATCCACTAGTGCAAAAGCTATGAAGGTAGGGGAGTAATGAAGATTACAAAGGCAAATATATTTGAGTGGCTAGGTGTAGTAACAGCAATTGTTTATTCACTTTTAGTAGCTGCGAATATTGGGGCAGAGTTCATCGGATTTACTCTGTTGTTAGCGTCTTCTGGATTCATTGGAATTTGGGCCTATCT
>WLSX01000012.1 GCA_009705675.1 Actinomycetota bacterium
GAAGGAATTACCACCTGTAATTGTTCAATACTGATCGCACCTACTCGTTTAACTGTGATTTCATTCTCAGATATCTCAAGCCACGTAGAAGCAGGTCCTTCAGCTAATACACCCTCATCAAATATTGCTCCAACATCACTTTCATAGATTGGTAGTTGTGTTAAATCTCTAACTACTGACTTTCCAGTTAACGCAACCGATCCTGCTACAAGCGGACCCGTGCTTTGAAGAATATGGTTCAAGAATTTCCGATTAGGGACTCTGACATTTACTTTTCCTAACCTTTGCCCATCTCCTAAATCCCAACTTAAACCCGGTTGGCAATTTAATGTTACAGATAATAAGCCTGGCCAAAATTTAGCGAATAATTGATCTTGATTAATATTTGAATTCTTTGCAATGCCAGTAAGTACTTTTACATCTTTAATAAACACTTGAGCAGCAACACCGCTTTGATCACCTCGTAATATATGCACTGCTTTTACCGCATCTTTATCAAAGGCATCTGCTAAGTAGATATAACCAAACTCTGCCGCAACAACAATTACCTCACCAGCATTTATATATCTGACAGCAGTATTTACTGCTTCATTAAACTCAGAGTCACCGGCACCATTTAACAAGACTCGCTCTGCCATGAGATTCTTATCGCTTCCTTGCACTTGTGAATCTATCACGCCCATTTAAATCTGCGTGAGTTTGTGCATTTGAAAACTGAGCAGATAAAGCATCTCTTACTAATTCACCCTGTTTTTCATAATGTTCCATAATAAAATAACCACCAGGTTTTAACAATCTTTCAGCTGCAGCAATGAATAACTTTGGAATTTGCATTCCATCTACTGCGCCGCCAAAAAGTGCAACGGATGGTTCATAATTTGCTACCTCTGTCGGCAACTTTTCATCATCTGGAATATATGGTGGGTTGGCAACAACTAAATCTGCCTTCACATCTGGCAATGCTGTTTGAACATCTTCAATTACTACTCTGATTGGTAGGTCATACTTTGCAATATTCTTATTTAACCAAGCTGCTGCCTCTGGTGATTTTTCAACCGCCACCATACTTACCTTTAAGCCTTTTAATGCCGCCTCGGAAGCAATTGCGATACTGATTGCACCGCTACCAGCACCTAAATCAACAACACTTTTTGGTAAATCTTTCTCAGCACCGGAGTTTAAATATCCAATTACTCGATCAACTATTAGTTCAGTTTCTGGTCTAGGTATTAATACACCTTCGCCAACCTCTAGATCTAAGTATCTAAATGGTGCACTACCAGTTATATATTGCACTGGCCGGCCCATTAATCTTTGGTTGATTAATTCATTATATTCAGCCGAGATTTTTTCTCGATCTGAATCTGCTAATTCAATTATCTGGCTGTGGATTTGTTTACGGGATACACCAAGTAAATGCGCTAATAAAATTTCAGCATCAACGGTAGCAATTTGATTTTTTTCAAATTGCGAAAATGCTGCTCGCAGCAGCTCTTTCAAGAGTTACCTGCAGATAATTTTGAAGTCCGATCAGCGTCAATTAAAGATTGGATTACCGCTTCTAGATCACCATTCATAACTGAATCTAAGTTATTAGCTTTGTAATTTACGCGGTGATCACTTAAACGATTTTCTGGGAAGTTATAGGTTCTAATTCGCTCACTTCGATCTACGGTTCTAACCTGGCTTTTACGTTCAGCAGAGGCAATTCGCTCTGCCTCTTCTTGAGCTGCGGCCAACATACGAGCACGCAAAATACGAAGAGCTGACTCCTTGTTTTGTAATTGGCTCTTTTCATTTTGACAGGAAACCACAATTCCAGTTGGTACATGGGTAATTCTTACGGCGGAGTCGGTGGTGTTAACGCTTTGACCACCAGGGCCGGATGAGCGATAAACATCGATTCGAAGATCATTCATATTAATATCAACATCAATCTCTTCTGCCTCTGGCAAAATTAATACTCCAGCAGCTGAGGTGTGAATTCTTCCTTGTGATTCAGTTTCAGGTACTCGCTGTACTCGGTGTACACCGCCTTCAAACTTTAACTTTGCATATGGAGTCTGCCCTGGTTTTGCTACACCCTTTGATTTAATAGCAACTGACATATCTTTATATCCACCCATATCACTTGGCGTGGTATCAATTACCTCAACCTTCCAACCTTGTTTTTCAGCAAAACGTGAGTACATTCGAAATAGGTCACCTGCAAATATTGCAGATTCATCTCCACCAGCACCTGCTTTAATTTCCATAATTACATCACGATCATCATTTGGATCTCGAGGTAGTAATAATTCTTCTAGTGTTGCAGCTGCTGCATCTTTGGTGCTTTCCAATGCTGCTATTTCAGAAGCAAATGCTGGATCAGATTCCGCTAACTCTTTGCCAGCAATTAAATCTTCTTCGGCTAATTTATAAGCACGATAACCAGCAATAACTGGACCAAGTTGGGCATATCTTTTACCAAGTGAGCGTGCTTTATTTTGATCTGAGTGAATAGATGGATCAGCCATCTGTGCTTCAAGTGATTCATACTCAGCTAATAACTCATTAACTTTTGCAAACCGCTCCATCTGATCCTCCTTATCTCTTAGAAATTTATTGGAAATTAAAAAAGAGAGCGCACCTCATCTTTCGATGATTGGTGCGCTCTCTTTAAGAAAACTACTTAGTGCCGCTCTTATCAATCTTTCCAAATCGCTCTTGGAACTTAGCTACCCGACCACCAGTATCAAGAATTCTTTGCTTACCGGTATAGAAAGGGTGGCATACAGAACAAACTTCAACATAAATTGAGCCAGTCTCTTTAGTGCTGCGGGTAGTGAAAACTTCACCGCAACCACAAGTTACTTTGGTCTCGACATACTGTGGGTGGATCTCGTTCTTCATATTTCTCCTTGATTATTACTGGATCAAGTTTGGTTAAAACTTGTGAACCAGTAGGACTAGTGAAGTACTAGAGGGGTGTAAGAATAACTCTTAAATACAGGCGGGCAAAATTTGCGCCTGATTAAGCGTCAGCGCTCTCTTTATTACTTGATCCATTTGCTGCTGGGCTTTCCCCACCAGTTGTGGTCTTTTGAATCTGAAGTAAGAACTCAACATTTGATTTAGTTCCCTTCATCTTCTCAAGTAACAACTCAAGTGCTTGTTGTGGCTCAAGTGCGTGCAGTACGCGTCGCAAACGCCAAACAATGCTTAACTCTTCAGTTCCCATCAAGATCTCTTCCTTACGAGTACCGGAAGCAACTACATCAACCGCTGGGAAAATACGCTTGTCTGCAAACTTACGATTAAGAATAAGCTCCATATTTCCAGTGCCTTTAAACTCTTCGAAAATAACTTCATCCATCTTCGAACCAGTATCAACTAACGCGGTTGCCAAAATAGTTAGTGAGCCACCATTTTCAATATTACGAGCAGCACCGAAAAACTTCTTTGGTGGATAAAGCGCAGCTGAGTCAACACCACCGGAAAGAATTCTTCCAGAGGCAGGAGCAGCAATATTGTATGCACGTCCGAGTCGAGTAATTGAGTCAAGTAGTACAACTACATCATGACCTAATTCAACTAATCTCTTTGCTCGTTCAATTGCAAGCTCTGCAACTGTGGTGTGGTCATCTGCTGGGCGATCAAATGTTGAAGCAATTACCTCACCCTTTACTGATCTTTGCATATCAGTTACCTCTTCAGGGCGCTCATCAACTAGAACTACCATTAAGTGACACTCTGGGTTATTAGTTGTGATTGCGTTTGCAATTGATTGTAAAACCATTGTCTTACCAGCTTTTGGCGGGGATACGATCAAACCACGTTGTCCCTTACCAATTGGTGAGATTAAATCGATGATTCGAGTTGTTAAAACATTTGGTTCAGTCTCAAGACGTAATCTTTCTTGCGGATAAAGTGGAACTAACTTTGAGAACTCCACTCTTTCTTTAGCATTTTCAGGTTCAACACCATTTACGGTTTCAACCTTAACTAGCGCACTAAATTTCTCACGTCGCTCACCCTCTTTTGGTTCACGAACAGATCCAGTGATTACATCACCTTTGCGCAGGCCATACTTTCTAACCTGTTGCAGTGAAACATAAACATCATTAGGTGATGGCAAATATCCACCAGTTCTAATAAATGCAAAGCTATCTAAAATATCTAGTAAGCCGCCGACTGGAAGTAATACATCATCTGGGCCAATGACAATCTCACGCTCTTCGCGATTACCACGATTACCCCGGTCACGATTTCTATCCCGACCACGATCCCTGCGGTTGTTATCACGATTGCCAAAGCGACGATTGTTGTCACCGCGATCAGAGTTGTTGTAACCACCGGATGAATTGTTGCTTGAATTATTTGAGTTGTTATCAGAATCAGTATCAGAATCGTTATCCTCAGAATCAGTATTGTTATTTTTACTGTTTCGATTGTTCTGTCGTTCCATACGACGAGCCTCTCGTTCATTTTTAGCGGCTTCGCGATTCGCGGCCTGCAGATCACCAATAGATTGAACTAACTCTGCTTTTTTAAGTGTGGAGGCATTCTCAATTCCTAATTGACCAGCAACTTTCTTAAGGTCACCTAAAGCCATGTCCACTAACTCAACCGCGTCTGCGCGATTGGTTGATTTCTTTTCTACCATTTATATATTGCCATTCTCTCTTTATTTTTATTACCCGGATAAGGGTGATCCGCAAAAAGTTTGTTTTAATTTTTGGGATTTTTTCTAACTTTAACTGTCGCACTTTCCGACAGAGGTAAATCTACCACACCTATATTAAATAGGGAAAGTGGCCTATTGCGCCCCTGCCTTTGCAATCGCTAATTTCATAGCGGTAAAGCCAGGAGCCAGGCCATTAATCTGATCGATCTCATCCTCAGAACCAGCATAAAGAACCATCACTGATGGGCCGGCGCCAGAGACAACCGCAGCTAATCCAGCACCTCTTAACTTTTCCACAAGTGCAATTGTTTTAGGCATAGCTGGCTCTCGGTATTTCTGATGTAGCAAATCTCCAGTTGCGGTAAACAAAAGATCTGGTCGCTCAGCTAATGCATGCACAAGTAATGCACTTCTAGATGAATTTAATACTGCATCTTGATGAGAGATTGTCTCTGGCAATAACTTTCTTGCTTTAGCGGTAGATAGTTGATTATCTGGCACCAGGAGTAAGGCTTTAATCCGATCATCTACTTTTAGGCTAACCGCTCTACCAATATTCTTTACTTCACCAGTTGAATCAACTGAAGCTTCAAGCCAAGCAATTGTTGCACCGCCATAGAATGCTGCAGCTACATTATCTGGATGTCCTTCAAGTTCAGTAGCTAAGGTAATTAAATCCTCATCACTCATATATTGCTCACCCGTTAAAACTAATGATCTGGCAAGTGATAACCCGCCCACAATTGCAGCCGCTGATGAACCAAGGCCTCTGCCGTGTGGAATTACATTAAGGGCTCGAAGTGCAATACCTCTTGGTTTGCTGCCCATATGCTCAAAGCCACGCATCATTGCTTTAATTACTAAATTCTTTGCATCCTTTTTAACTTCATCCGCGCCTTCACCAGTTACATCAACATCAAATGTTGCATCATCTAAAACTTGTGCGGCGTATCTATCTCGCAACTCAAGTGCTAACCCAAAACAATCAAAACCTGGGCCAATGTTGGCACTACTTGCCGGCACACTAATTTGAGCCATAGTGGCTTTAAAGGTTAATCCGCTGGTATTTCTCTTAGCTGCCATTACTTAAGCCCAATAACCTTTGCTGCTCGTTTCATATCAACTGGAATGATAATCGGTTTACCGGCACTGTTTAAAACCCACTGAACATCCTTTAACCCATTTCCAGTAACAGTAACCACGATTGTCTTTCCTTTTGGTAACTTCTTTTGCGCCTTTTTCTTAATTAATCCAGCAATTCCAGCTGCGCTAGATGGCTCAACAAATACTCCTTCTTTAGCTGCAACTAAGTGGTATGCGCTTAAAATCTCTTTATCTGTTACAGAATCAATTAATCCTTTAGATCCAACTTGAGCTGCAACCGCTTGATCCCAAGAGGCGGGATTTCCGATCCTAATTGCAGTTGCAATTGTCTCTGGGTTTTTTATAATTTTATTCTTAACAATTGGCGCTGCTCCTGCTGCTTGAAAGCCCCACATCATTGGCAATGTTTTAGCAACACCAGCCTTTCGATACTCCTGATAGCCCTTCCAATATGCGGTGATATTTCCAGCATTACCAACTGGCATTACATGAATATCAGGGGCAGCTCCCAACATATCTACTACTTCAAAGGCAGCAGTCTTTTGTCCCTCAATTCGATATGGATTAACTGAGTTAACTAGAGCAACTGGATAATTTTCAGATAATTGCCGTGCCAAAGTTAAGCAATCATCAAAGTTGCCTTTTACCTGCAAAAGTGTTGCACCATGTGCAATTGCTTGTGCCAACTTACCCATTGCAATCTTTCCTTGTGGAACAAGTACTACTGGTTTCATTCCTGCTTTAGTTGCATAAGCAGCCGCACTTGCACTTGTGTTTCCAGTTGAAGCACAGATAACAGCTTTAGCACCATCTTCAGCAGCTTTTGAAATTGCCATTGTCATGCCGCGATCTTTAAAAGATCCAGTTGGATTAGCACCCTCAACCTTTAACCAAATCTCATTACCCAACATCTCAGATAACACACATGCATAAACAAGTGGTGTGCCACCTTCACGTAAAGTTATAACTGGAGTTTGATCAGTTACTGGTAGCCAACTGCGATACTCATCAATTACACCGCGCCATTGGTGGGCACCTTTTTTGCTAAACAACCCCATTAGTTAACGCCTTCAACTCTAAGCACACTTGCCACATCAGTAACAGCGGCTAATTTACTTAAATCTTTAACAGTTTCAGAAAGTGCTGATTCCGTTGAGCTATGTGTCATCACAATTAACTCTGCTTTATCTCCCGCACCAGTTTGTCTTACCGTTTGAATTGAAACACCGTGGGATGCAAAAACATGGGCTACTGACTCAAGGACACCTGGCTTATCTGCCACATTTAATCTAATTAAATAACGAGTTTTAGTTTGACCTATCTTTGCAATTTTAAGATCTGCATAATCACTCTCTTTTGGCCCAATTCCACCAGAGACTTTATGACGAGCCACTGCAACTAGATCGCCGAGAATTGCACTTGCAGTTGGTTCACCGCCAGCACCTTTTCCATAAAACATTAATTGACCAGCAGATTTTGCTTCAACGAAAACGGCATTAAATGATTCTCTGACCGAGGCTAGTGGATGAGTTCGAGAAATTAGTGCTGGATGAACTCGAACAGAGATTTCACCATCCGGAGTTAACTCTGCAATTGCTAACAACTTAATAACCATGTCCATAGCTTTTGCAACCTTGACATCAGTTGCAGTTATCTTTGTAATACCTTCGCGATAAACATCTGCATCACTTACTCGGGAGTGAAATGCAAGACCGGCCAAAATCGCAGCTTTTGAGGCAGCATCAATTGCTTCAACATCTGCAGTTGGATCAGCCTCAGCAAAACCAAGTGCTTGTGCTTGCTTTAATGCATCTTCAAAAGCTGTGCCGCTTTCATCCATTTTAGTAAGAATGTAATTTGTAGTGCCATTAACAATTCCCATGATGCGAAGAACTTGATCTCCAACTAATGATTCACGAAGTGGGCGCAAGATTGGAATTGCACCTGCAACGGCTGCTTCATAATATAAATCAACATTTGCATTATCAGCTGCGGCATAAAGCTCAGCACCTGATTGAGCTAATAATGCTTTATTTGCAGTTACTACTGATTTTCCATTTTTAATTGCAGTTAAAATCAATTCTTTTGCCGGGTTTATGCCACCAATAACTTCAATTATTAAATCTATCTCCGGATCATTAACAACTGATTTGGCATCATCAGTTAATAAATTATTAGCGATGCCCTCACGTTTGGTTTTAATATCTTTAACCGCAACCTTTACCAATTCAAGATTGGCACCAGCCCGAGAGGTTAGATCTGATTTATTCTCAACAAGTAGGCGGGCAATTTGGGAGCCAACAACTCCACAGCCCAACATTCCTACTTTAAGTGTTTTCATTGGAGAAGTATCTCAAACTTATGACAGTTGCCGTGGCGCTTGAACTACATCCAGATTTAGCAAATCTGCCTCATTTTCCCTGCGCAAAATCTGCCGTGCGGTGCCATTTATCACTGCAACAACCGCTGGGCGAGGAATATGGTTGTAATTGCTAGCCATGCTTCTGCCATATGCACCAGTTGCTGGAAATGCTAACAAATCCCCAGATTTAATATCACTTGGCAAATCAATTTCAGGAATCAAAATATCACCACTCTCACAATGCTTACCAACAACTCTGCTAGAAATATTTTTAGCAGTAGATGTTCTGTTAGCTATAAAAGCGGAGTAGGTAGCGCCGTATAACGCCGGGCGGATATTGTCACTCATACCACCATCAACTGAAACATATCTACGCTCAGATCCATTATCTAATGTGACAGATTTTGTTGTACCAACTAGATAAATTGTGGTTGTCGTTGGCCCAACAATTGCTCTGCCTGGTTCAATTGAAATTTTTGGAATAGATAGCTTTGCCTTTGTGCACTCATCTTTAATTACGGTAGCTATTGCAGGTATTACAAACTCTGGCGCAATCGCAGTTTCATCTTTGGTGTAAGCAATGCCATAGCCACCACCAATATTTAACTCTGGTAATTCTTTTGCGTACTTATCGCGAAATGTTGCCAGCACTGCCACAAGACGCTCGGCTGCTGCTTTAAAGCCATCTACTTCAAATATTTGAGAACCGATATGGCAATGTATCCCGGCAAGATTTAATGAAGATTGAGCCATACATTTTTCAATTGCATCTAAGGCTGCTCCGGATGCAATAGAAAAGCCAAACTTCACATCTTCATGGGCGGTTGAAATAAACTCATGAGTATGAGCATCAACTCCTGGCGTTAGCCTTAAATAAATCTTTTGAACCTTATTTAACTCTTTAGCAATTTTTGAAACTCTGCTGATCTCATCAAATGAGTCAATAACTATTGTGCCAACCCCTGCCTTAATGGCAGCGGTAATTTCAACTTCAGATTTATTATTGCCATGAAACTCAATATCTGATGCTGGAAAATTAGCTGCTAAGGCAACTGCTAACTCGCCACCACTACAAACATCTAAACCAACCTTTAACTCTTTTAACCACTTTGCTACCTCAACACTGATAAATGATTTTGCTGCGTAGTAAAGCTGTGAATTTTCAAAAGCTGAAGAAATAGCTGATCGCCAGGCATTAGTTCGCAGATAAAAATCTGCTTGATCAATTACAAATAAAGGTGATCCATACTCAGCAACAAGCTTTTCAGCTGCGCAGCCAGCAATAGATAAAACTCCACCGCTGCTATTTTCACCATCAAATTTTAAGTTACTAGAAAATAATGAGGTCGGATACTTCATATCACTTGCCATTACATCTTCTCCGGAGCGCTAACACCTAGTAAATCTAAACCATTACTGATTACTTGTGCGGTAGCAAGAGAAAGACTTGCACGGGATGAGTTCAAATCAGTTGGTTTTTCATCTCCTAGTGGCAAGACCCGGCAATCATTATAAAAACGATGGTATTGAGCTGCGACCTCTTCAATATATCTAGCAACTCTATGCGGCTGTCGCATCAGTGCGGCAGAGGCAACAATCTTTGGATACTGAGCAAGTAAGCCAATTAACTCTCGCTCACGTTCATGAGTTAGTAATTCTGGTGAATAAAAATCTAATCCGTAATTAATACCTAATTCTTTTGCATTTCTTAGCACCGCACAAATTCGTGCATGGGCATATTGAACATAGTAAACCGGGTTTTCATTAGTATTTTTCTTAAGTAGATCAACATCCATCACCATTGGGGTATCGGTTGGATATCTAATTAATGTGTAGCGAGCTGCATCTGTTCCTACTTTTTCGACCAACTCTTCTAAGGTGATAATTGTGCCGGCTCGCTTTGAAAGTTTAAGTTCAACACCACCTTCCATAATTTTTACCATCTGACCAATTAATACTTCAATATCTTTATTTGGATCATCTCCAGCGCACGCTGCAATTGCTTTAATCCGGCCAACATAGCCGTGGTGATCAGCCCCTAACATATAGATACACAAATTAAATCCGCGCTCTCGCTTACTTACATAATATGCAGAGTCAGAGGCAAAGTAGGCAAAGGTTCCGTCAGATTTAATCATTACTCGATCTTTGTCATCATTAAAGTCAGTGGTTCGAAGCCAAGTTGCACCTTCTTGTTCATAAACATGACCTAAAGATTTTAGTTTCTCTAATGTATGAGTAAAGAAATTATTCTCATAAAGAGTCCGCTCTGAAAACCAGGTATCAAAATGAGTTCTGAAGTTATCTAGAACTTGACGTTGTTGTTCAAGTTGTAATTTATATCCAGTATCTCTAAACGCTGTGATTGCATCATCACCGGTAAGTTTGCTAAAACTTGGATTTTCTTTAATTATTTGCTTAGCTAAATCAGCGATATATTCACCGTGATAGCCATTTTCTGGGATAGGTTTATTTTGCGCAGCTGCAAATAGAGATTGCCCAAATAGATCCATCTGATTTCCGCGGTCATTTATATAAAACTCGCGCGAAACTGTAGCCCCGGCTGCACTTAACACTCTTCCTAATGAATCTCCGACCGCAGCCCACCTGGTATGTCCTAAATGAAGTGGCCCGGTTGGATTTGCACTAACAAACTCAAGGTTGATTTTCTTACCCGCTAAAGATTTACCACTTCCATACTTTTTACCTTCGGTAAGTATTTGTGTAACAATTGCGCCTTGGCTGGCACTTTCTAAAGTTATATTTATAAATCCAGGGCCGGCGATCTCAACCTTACTTATGCCAGCACCGGTTAATAAATTATTATCTGTTAGTGATTTAACAATCACCTCAGCTATCACCCGTGGTTGTAAATTAGCTGACTTGGCAAGGTTTAGTGAGATAGATGTTGCATAATCACCATGGTCACGATTCTTAGGACGATCTAAGGTAATTTGTGATGGCAGATCACAATTTAATAAACCATTACTTTTGGCTATTTCCAGCGCTTTTAGGAGCACTTCGGCTACCTTGCTTTGCACTGGATCTACACTCATTTGAGCAAGGTTACCCGCTTAACCTTGCTAAAGGTCGTTGGGTTTTGGTGATGCCGCCATATACACCGTAATCTTTGCCCCTCACTCAAGTAATAAATGCGGGAGTGGTGAAATGGCAGACACGCAGGTCTTAGGAACCTGTGCTTCGGCGTGTGGGTTCAAGTCCCACCTCCCGCACCAGTTGTAATTAATTTGTAGGTAAGGAAGGCTAAGGACATGGCTGATAAGAATTTTCTTAGTTGGGTTGGATTTAAAGGCGAGGATGAAAGTAAACCTGCGCCTACACAAAA
>WLSX01000013.1 GCA_009705675.1 Actinomycetota bacterium
TAACCGAATGATCGATGTCGGTTTAAAAGGTGTTGAATTTATTGCCATCAATACTGATGCACAAGCATTGTTAATGTCAGATGCAGATGTGAAATTAGATATTGGTAGAAAGTTAACAAGAGGATTAGGTGCAGGTGCCGCACCAGAGATTGGTCGTCAAGCAGCCCTTGATCACATTGATGAAATTGAAGAAGTTTTGCGTGGCGCAGATATGGTTTTTGTTACTGCCGGTGAAGGTGGCGGTACGGGAACAGGTGGTGCACCAATAGTTGCAAAGGTTGCAAAAGATCTTGGCGCATTAACAGTTGGTGTTGTTACTAAGCCATTTACATTTGAAGGAAAGCGCAGAACAGCACAAGCAGATGAAGGAATTGAAAATTTAAGAACTGAAGTTGACACCTTAATTGTTATTCCAAATGATCGATTGCTGGCAATCTCTGATCGTTCCATTAGTGCACTTGAGGCATTTAGAACTGCTGATCAAGTATTACTCTCTGGAGTTCAGGGAATTACAGATTTAATTACTACGCCTGGCTTAATCAATTTAGATTTTGCCGATGTTAAAAGTGTGATGGCTGGTGCCGGTTCTGCATTAATGGGAATTGGTTCAGCAAGAGGAGAGGCAAGATCTGTGCGTGCTGCCGAACTTGCGATCTCAAGCCCACTTCTTGAAGCATCAATTGATGGTGCCCATGGCGTATTACTTTCTATTGCTGGTGGATCTGATCTTGGTTTATTTGAGATTTCAGAGGCGGCAGAGTTAGTTGCAAAATCAGCTCATCCAGATGCAAATATTATTTATGGAACAGTAATTGATGATGCATTAGGTGATGAGGTAAGAGTGACCGTTATTGCTGCCGGCTTCGATGGGGGACAACCTAAGCGAGTTTTGATGCCAGTAATTAATGCCGCAACCATGAGTGGGGAAGCTGATCCAATTCCAGCAAATGATCCAATCTCTGTTGCACTTGATTTAAATATGGAGGGTGCCGAGCGCCCACGCAAGCGAATCACATTTGAGGAACTAGTCGCAGAAGATGAGATCGATATACCTGATTTCATGCGGTAGTAATTACCGTGGCTCGGCTACTTTTCACATCTCGTTATTTTGATTCACTTGCAGATCCACTTGATAGGACAGCAAAAGCAAAGTTAGATCAGTTACTTGGGAAAGGTACTCTGTTTATGAAACAGAGCCACAGTAATCAGGTAGCAGTCGTAACCGATCATTCATCTATCCCAGAAGCAGATGGCATGGTTACAAACAATAAAGAAATTGCCCTAGCAGTCCGAATTGCTGATTGCCTGCCCGTTCTAATGTATTCCGATCATGCTGTAGCTGCCGTTCATGTTGGGCGTAAAGGTTTATTAAACAAAGTTGCGGTGAATGCGGTGGTGGCTATGAAAAAGTTTGGATCCTCACCAATAACAGCTGTAGTTGGACCCCATATTTGCGGTAATTGCTATGAAGTTGATGCTCAGATGTATGAAGAGATTGTTAGAGATCACCCAACAACTGGCGGCAAAGTGAATTATTTAAATCTATTTGCTGGATTAAAAGCTCAATTACCAGAAATTACGTTTACTAATCTTGGCCTTTGCACAAAAGAAAATAGAGATTATTTTTCATACCGTAGTGGGGATCTAACCGGTAGGCAGGTTGGGGTAATTAGCTTATGAGCCGTTCTGAAGAGATCGCAGCAAATTTAAATGATGTTAAAGGCAAGATTGCATCCGCTGCATTAAAGGCAGGCCGGGATAAAGGTGACATCACATTAATTGTTGTGACAAAAACCTTTCCAATATCTGACTTAGAGATTTTATATTCACTAGGGATAAGAGAGTTTGGTGAAAACCGTGACCAAGAGGCGATTGAAAAGGTAGGTCAGCTTCCTGCTGATATTAATTGGAGTTTTCAAGGTGGAATTCAAAGTAATAAATTAAAATCTATTTCTACCTGGGCTGGGTGTATTCACTCAGTAGATAAACTCAAATATGCGCAGATTATTTCTGAACAAAATACCGAAAAACCTAAACCAATTTTTATACAAGTATCCCTTGATCAGCCTCCAGAATCGCGAGGCGGGGTAGACCCAAAAAATCTAATTGAATTAGCTGCCGAAATAACAAAATTACCTGGAATTTCCCTGCAAGGTTTAATGGCAGTTGCCCCGCTAGATATTCCAGCTAAGGAAGCATTTTTGAAATTGAAGGAAATACAAGCGGGTTTTACGGCGGTGTTCAAAGATGCTAAATACCTATCTGCGGGCATGAGTGGTGATTATGAAATGGCAATTTCCTATGGTGCGACACATCTGCGAATTGGCAGTTCAATCCTCGGTAATCGATAGTTGACCCCATAGATTTGACCCATGGCTAGTGCATTTAAGCGGGTTGCTGGGTACCTCGGATTAATGGACGAGGAAGAGTTAGACCACGGCACAAATCAATTAACTGAACGTGCCCCTAGATTGGTGCGAGCAACTGCAAAGCCAGCAGCTAAATCTAATGTTGAAATTTTTCCTCACGCTGAATCAAATAAAGTTATGGATCACATTATTTCATTAACTCCACGGACGTATAGTGAAGCCCGATTAATTGGTGAGCACTACCGTGAAGGTAAACCAGTAATTATGAATTTAAGTGACATGGAAGAGTCAGAGCGCAAACGGTTAGTTGATTTTGCATCTGGCCTAGTTTTTGGTCACCATGGAAGTATTGAGCGAGTAACACCAAAGGTTTTCTTACTTACACCTCCTAACGTTTCAGTTAGTGTTGAAGATAAAAATTCTGCTGCACAAGCAAGTTTTTTTAATCAGAGCTGATTTAGCCCTTTAATAAATGGGCGCAATTGTCGGCATAATTTACTGGGCCTTAAATTTATTTTTATTAGCTTTAATTGGCAGATTGATTTTAGATTACATAAGAATCTTCTCACCAAATTGGCGTCCTCGTGGAGTTGTGTTAGCCCTTGCTGAGTTGATTTACTCAATTACAGATCGACCGCTTAGGTTTGTAAGGCAATTTGTGCCACCGCTTAGATTAGGTGCGGTCTCGTTAGATCTATCTTTTATTGTGGTCTTTTTTGTAGTACAGCTTTTAATGCGCTTAGTTATTATTCTCTAATTCTTAATTAGTTTAAGCCAAAGAGATAGTTCGTTATCAGACGAGCTTTCTGAATTAATTTGCACCATGTTTGTAGCTAAAACCTCTGCGCTTATCTCTGTAATAGCAGATGAAATTGCAGTCGCAAGCTCTGTTGGTGCATTCCAGTTAACAGTGATGCGATCACTAACATCTAAGCCGATATTTTTTCGCTCTTCCTGAATTGCTCTAATGACCTCTCGGATTTGCCCGGCTCGAATTAACTCTGGCGTTAGTTCAAGATCTAGCGCCAGACTCTCACCTGAATGAGAGGCAACCGACCACCCACTTCTTGGTGTCTCAGTAATTACCAAATCATCAATATCGATTTCAATTTCCTTATCTTTTCCAGCCAGATTGACCTTTAACTTGTAGGTATTACTAATTCGAAGCGCCTTAACCATTGCAGCTGGATCAACCGATGCAATCTGCTTTGCAATCACCTGAACATCTGCGCCAAATTTTGTGCCAAGTGTTCGAAAGTTAGCTTTAACAGAGATATCAACTAGGTCACTTCCGGCAACATGGATTCCATCTAGTTTTAATATGTTTAACTCCTCTGCGATGTGAGTTTTAATCTCATCTGAAATCTGCTCCCAACCAGGTGCTGAAACTAATGCGCGAGATAGGGGCTGACGGATTTTTACGCCAGATTCAGCTCGGGCAGATCTTCCTAACTCAACTAAGCGACGAGATAAGGCAACTGAAGTCGATAACTTTTCATCGATTACTGCTTTATTAGATACTGGAAATTTTGCAAGATGCACAGATTCAATTTGATCTGATTCAGCCACCCTGATAAGTGTTTGCCAAACATGTTCAGATATAAATGGCACCATAGGTGCAAGAAGTAGAGTTAGATTTTTTAGGCAGAAATAAAGTGTATTTAATGCAACTGGATCACCATCCCAGAAACGACGACGGGATCTACGAACATACCAATTTGAAAGATCATCAATAAAGGCTGCAAGTTGAGTACCTGCCGCTTGTGAGTCAAAGTTTTCTAAAGCGTTATCTACTCCTTGAATGAGTTTATTTAGCTCAGAAAGAATCCATCGATCCATCAATGTTAAATCTGTTGTTAAAGAAGTAACTTTAAAATCAGCAGCATTTGCATAGAGGGTGAAGAATGAGATTGTGTTCCAATAAGTTAGAAGAGTTTTTCTTACTACATCAGTAATTGCATCATGTCCTACTCGACGGGCACTCCAAGGGGAGCCGGCAGCTAACATGTACCAACGAACTGCATCAGCGCCATGTTGATTCATAAGTGGCATTGGCTCTAGAACATTGCCAAGATGCTTACTCATCTTTCTGCCGTCTTTATCTAATATATGACCTAGGCATAAAACAGTCTTATAGGAAGATTTATCAAATACTAAAGTTCCAATCGTCATCAAGGTATAAAACCAACCTCGAGTTTGATCAATTGCTTCACAGATAAAGTCTGCTGGGTATGCAGCTTTAAACTCTGCTTCAGAACCTGGCTTATGTGGGTATCCCCATTGCGCAAATGGCATCGCACCAGAGTCATACCAACAATCAATAACCTCAGGAATACGCTCCATAGTGGCTGAACATTCTGCGCATTTAAATTTCACATCATCTACAAAGGGGCGGTGTGGATCTAAGTTACTTAATTGCGTTCCGGAGAGTTTGCCTAACTCAGATAGGGAGCCAACACAAACTTCATGTTTATTTTCACATCTCCAAATTGGAAGTGGTGTGCCCCAATAGCGATTACGTGAAACGGCCCAATCAATATTGTTATTTAACCAATCACCAAATCGACCAGTTTTAATCGTCTCTGGATGCCAATCTGTGTTGGAATTTTCTCTAAGCAATTCCTTCTTTATCGCAGTGGTTTTTATGTACCAAGATGGTTGGGCGTAATACATCAAAGCGGTATGACATCTCCAGCAATGTGGGTAGGAGTGCTCAAATTGCAAACTCTTAAACATTAAACCTCGAGATTTAAGATCTTTTATCAGCGCCTTATCTGCTTCTTTGAAAAATACACCACCAACTAGCGGAACCTCTTTTTGGAAATGACCATCAGGGTTTACTGGATTTACCACTGGCAGGTTATATTTTCTGCACACCTCAAGATCATCTGCGCCAAAAGCCGGGGATTGATGGACTAAACCTGTGCCATCTTCCACAGTTACATAATCGGCAAGGACTACGTAATGAGCATCATTAATCTCAACAAAATCAAATGGCCGGCTGTATTTAGTGTGTTCAAGTTCAGTTCCCTTAAAAGTTGCAATTACCTTGCGATCCTCACCAAGTACTGGAGCCAAATCTGTTGCAACTACTAATCTTTCACTCTTATCATCAGTTGTTATTTCAACTACTTGGTACTCAACCTTTGGATTTACTGCAACCGCAGTATTAGCAACTAATGTCCATGGAGTTGTGGTCCAAACTAATAAACTTGCATTTAGATCTGCTAACTTGCCAGAAGTGGCAGGAAAGCGCACAAATACTGATGGATCTTTAATAGTTTCATAACCTTGCGCAAGCTCATGATCAGATAAGCCAGTGCCACATCTTGGACAGTATGGCGCGACTCGATGATCTTGGACTAGTAATCCTTTTTTCCAAATTTGTTGTAGTGACCACCAAACACTTTCAATATATGCCGGGGACATAGTCCAGTAGGCATCATCAAAATCAACCCAAAATCCCATTCGTTTAGTCATGTCGGTAAATTCATCAACATGCCGCTGGACTGATTCTTTACATTTTTCATTAAAGGCGGCAACACCAAATTTTTCAATATCTGCTTTACCGGTAAAGCCCAACTCTTTTTCTACTGCAATTTCAACAGGCAAACCATGACAATCCCAACCAGCTTTGCGAATTACTTGCTTACCTTTCATTGTTTGAAAGCGCGGAAATAAATCTTTAAAAACTCGTGCTTCAATGTGATGTGTGCCAGGTTTTCCATTTGCAGTAGGTGGGCCTTCATAAAAACTCCATCTAGGAGCACCGTTACGATTAGCAACAGATTTCTCAAATATTTGATTTTGCGACCAAAAATCTAAAATTCCAGCTTCCATCTGTGGAAGATCGATTTGCGCAGGTAAGGTATTAATTCCGCGGCCAGATTTCATATTCACCCTACATTCTAACGCGCACAGTTGCCCTTTAATGAACTCATCATTGAGCACGGGGGTGGCGGTTGGTAATTACTTGAGCCAAGCCTTAACCTTTCCCCCCTCAGGGGGTAATGTGGCTATCAAGAAGTTATTTAAGAAATCATCAAAAAAGAGTGCAAAAACATCGGCTAAAAAACCGGTAAAAGTTGCTGCGAAAAAGGCTGCTAAAAAGAGCCCACCAAAAAAGGCTGCTGTTAAAAAAATTGCGAAGCGTTCACCAAATATTGTTAAACCTAAACTAGCTAAGAAATCTGCAATTAAAAAGGCTCCTGGAAAACCTTTTCCAGCAAAGCTTCAGACATCTACCTCAGGTTCTTCAACCACAATTTCTGTCACTTCAACTATCCCTAATGCAAATGCCCTGCCAGTAGTTGAAGAGCGTAGATTAGTTATGTTGCCACCGCCAAAGCCGGTATTAAAGTCAAAGAAAGCGGCAGCATTAAAGCCAATTAAAAGTGCACCAGCACCTCTAGTTGTGCAGGCAAGTGAGATTGCTTGGAATGCAACCGAATTAAAAACTATGAAAACTGAGCTATCTAAAGATTTAGTGAGATTACGTAAAGAACTTGAGTTGGCAGAAGCCGAGATGGAAGATCTAGTTGAAGCTGCAGGTGTTGGCGCCGGTGATGATCAAGCCGATGCTGGAGCAAAAACATTTGAACGAGAGCATGAAATGTCACTGGTATATAACGCTCGAGATATGGTTCAACAAACCGAACGAGCACTTGAGCGAATTGCAAATAAAACATATGGAAAGTGTGAAGAGTGTGGAAACTTTGTTGGAAAGGCAAGACTACAAGTTTTCCCTCGCGCTACTCTATGTATGGTTTGCAAACAAAAAGAGGAACGACGCTGAACTTAATTCAGCGAAAATGGTTAGCGGCCACCGCTTTAATAGTTTTTGCCTTTGATTATTTAACTAAATTACTAGCAATTCAATATCTTACGGATGAACCAAAAAATATAATTGGATCAATTCTACAATTCCGGCTGGCATTTAACTCTGGAGCTGCATTTAGTCTTGCCTCCAGTGGAACAATATTTCTTTCTAGTTTCTCAATAATTATTGCTGCTGCTATTTTTTACTTTGGTCGTAAAGTTAGTTCTACACCCTGGGCAATTGCACTTGGCCTTGTGCTAGGTGGAATTTTTGGTAATTTGACCGATCGAATATTCAGGTCACCTGGCGGCTTGCAAGGTGAGGTAGTTGATTGGATTCAAATCCCGCATTGGCCGATATTTAATATCGCAGACTCCTCAGTTGTTTGCGGGGCAATACTTATTACAATTTTGAACTGGAAGAATATTGAATTTAGTAAGAGTGAGGGTAAAAAGTGAGTGAGCGTGAGGTTAGAAACCTAATAATCCCAGAAGGGCTAAATCAGGAGCGGGTTGATGCTGCCTTATCAAGACTGCTTGGTTTATCTCGTAATGTGATTGTTGGGTTAATTGAATCTAATGAGATATCAAAAGATGGAAAATTTGTTGGTAAATCTGACCGAGTTTTAAGTGGTGATCAACTTGAAATATTGATGCCGGCAGCAAAAGGTGAGGCAAAATTAACTGCTACACCGGTTGACGGATTAAAAGTTGTTTATGATGATGAGTTTTTAATTGTGATAGATAAACCGGTTGGAATTGCCGCTCATCCAAGTCCAGGTTGGCAGGGCGCAACAGTAGTTGGAGCAATTTTTGCGGCTGGTTATCAGCTTGCTACCTCTGGAGCTGCTGAGCGACAGGGCGTTGTGCACCGGTTGGATGTTGGAACATCTGGCTTAATGGTCGTTGCTAAAAATGAAGTTGCATATTCAAGTTTGAAAGATCAGTTTCGTGATCGAACAGTTTCAAAGGTCTATCACGCACTTGTGCAAGGCCATATGGATCCAACGGTTGGAACTATTGATGCACCTATAGATCGTCATCCAAGAGAGGATTATCGTTTTGCTGTTGTAGCAAATGGAAAACCAAGTATTACTCACTATAAGACTTTAGAAGTTTTCCCAGCTGTCACATTGCTTGAGATTGAACTTGAAACTGGCAGAACGCATCAAATTCGAGTGCACTTCTCTGCACTTCACCATCCATTGGTTGGTGATCTAACTTACGGTTCGGATCCGGCGTTAGCAGCAAGGCTTAAAATCTCTCGCCCATGGCTACATGCAAAACAACTTGCCTTTACCCACCCCGGAAGCGGGGAGCGAATCTCATTTACGGCTGAGTATCCAGAGGATCTGACACGCTCACTTGCCCTACTTTCAGATATTTCCCGCTAGAAATTAACAGCAGTAGTAATCTCACCATCCATGCCTAATTCAACTAATAACCTAGAAAACTCGGAGAATTTCGTACATCTTCATGTACACACCGAGTACTCGATGTTAGATGGTGCTGCAAAAATATCTGAGTTAGTTGCAGAGGTTGCTCGTCAGGAAATGCCAGCAATTGCCGTGACTGATCATGGAAATGTATTTGGTGCATTTGAGTTTCATAAAACTGCAAAAGCTGCTGGGGTTAAACCGATAATTGGCATTGAAGCATATGTTGCACCCGAATCAAGATTTGATAAAAGAAGGGTTAAGTGGGCAGAAGGTGGTGAGGATGATGTATCTGGAGGTGGTGCCTATACCCATATGACATTGCTTGCTGAAAATAATCAGGGTTTATCAAATCTATTCAAGCTTTCTTCCCTTGCCTCACTTGAAGGTTTTTACTACAAGCCAAGAATGGATCGAGAGTTACTTGCTAAGTACTCAAAGGGAATTATTGGCACAACTGGATGTGCTGGTGGTGAGATTCAAACCAGATTACGAATGGGCAACTATAAAGAGGCGATTAAAGCAGCTAGTGAGATGAAGGATATTTTTGGGCCTGAGAATTTCTATCTTGAAATTATGGATCACTCGATTGAAATTGAGAAACGATCATTTTCGGATTTGTTAAAGCTAGGAAAAGAGTTAAATCTGCCATTGCTGGCAACTAATGATTTGCACTATACCCATCACGATGATGCAAGTGCCCATGAAGTTTTGCTATGTATTCAATCTGGCTCAACTATTGCAGATCCAAAGCGGTTTAAATTTGAAAACTCCGAGTTTTATCTTAAGAGTGCTGCACAAATGCGAGAGCTATTTAAGGATTTTCCAGAGGCTTGTAATAACACATTACTAATCGCCCAACGTTGTGAAACTACAATGCGTGAAGGTGAAAACCTATTGCCGCGGTTCACAGTTCCGCAAGGGGAAACCGAAGATACCTGGCTGAAGAAATTATCTAATGATGGCCTTGCTGCTCGAATGGGGAATCAAATTCCAGTTGAATATCAAGAGAGACTAGATTTTGAATTAGATGTAATGATGAAGATGGGTTTTCCTGGGTACTTCCTAGTTGTAGCTGACCTTTGCAAACATGCTCGGGAAGTTGGAATCAGAGTTGGTCCTGGCCGTGGCTCTGCAGCTGGTTCTCTTGTTTCTTACTCACTTGGAATTACAGGCCTTGATCCCATCAAATTTGGTTTATTGTTTGAAAGATTCTTAAATCCAGAACGTATATCAATGCCAGATATTGATCTAGATTTTGATGAGCGTAGAAGATCAGAGATGATCCAATATGCCACTACAAAGTATGGCGATGACCGAGTTGCACAGATTATTACCTACGGAACTATTAAATCTAAACAGGCAATTAAAGATTCAACAAGAGTTCTTGGTTATCCATACGCGCTAGGTGAACGTTTGACCAAATCACTTCCACCCTCAGTAATGGGTAAAGATATTTCACTTGGCGGAATTTTTAATATGGATGATGATCGTTATGGTGAGGCAAGTGAGTTTAGAAATTTGTATGAGTCTGATCCAGATTCAAAGAAGATTGTTGATACTGCGTTAGGTATCGAAGGATTAAAGCGCCAATGGGGTGTACACGCTGCTGGAGTTATATTAAGTAAAGAGCCACTTTTGGAAGTAATCCCAATTCATCGCCGAGAGGCAGATGGGGCAATCATTACCCAATTTGATATGGGTGCGTGTGAGGCAACCGGGTTACTTAAAATGGATTTTCTTGGGCTGCGTAACCTCTCAGTTTTAGATGATTGTCTAATAAATATTGAAAAGAATTTGGGTAAAAAAGTTGTACTTGAAACATTACCTCTTAAAGATCAAAAAACTTTTGATTTACTATCTCGCGGAGATACT
Organism: Actinomycetota bacterium; assembly: GCA_009705675.1. The sequence continues at coordinate 10,499 of WLSX01000013.1, forward strand.
TTGGGAGTTTTCCAGCTAGATAGTGCACCGATCAGATCTTTGCTGCGGTCAATGGCACCAGACAGTTTTGAGGACATTGCTGCGGTTATTGCTTTATATCGCCCCGGCCCAATGGGTGAAGATTCACATAATAAATATGCAGATTATAAGAATGGTAGAAAAGCTCAAGTTGGTATTCATTCAGAGCTTGATAAACCACTGAGTGAAATTTTGAAAGATACTTATGGCTTAATTGTTTATCAGGAGCAGGTTTTAGCAATCGCTAGAAAGGTTGCTGGATTCACACTTGGTCGCGCAGATCTACTGCGTAAAGCGATGGGCAAGAAAGATAAGAAGATTCTTGATAAAGAGAAGGTTCACTTTGAAGCCGGAATGAAAGAGAATGGCTTTTCTGCTGATGCGATTGAAAAATTATGGCAAACACTTATTCCATTTTCCGATTATGCATTTAATAGAGCCCACAGCGCTGGCTACGGATTACTCTCTTTCTGGACCGCATATTTAAAAGCAAATTATCCAGCTGAGTACATGGCCGCACTTTTAACCAGCGTCCGGGATGATAAAGATAAGAGCGCGCTCTATTTAAATGAATGCCGGCGAATGGGAATAAAGGTATTGCCGCCTGATGTAAATGAATCAGATTCTGAATACACCCCACGTAGTACCGATATTAGATTTGGGTTAACTGCGATTAGAAATGTTGGTGAAAATGTTGTTTCATCAATCATTGAGAATAGAAAGACAAAAGGAAAGTACTTAAGTTTTGGTGA
>WLSX01000014.1 GCA_009705675.1 Actinomycetota bacterium
ATCAATTACTTTCAAAACATCCTTACCCATATTCAATTTTGGGACATGTTGCAGATGCTAACTTTCATTGTTTTATAGTGACTGATCCGGCAAAGCCAGAGGAGCTAGAGGATGTACGTCACATCACCCATGAGTTAACAATGAAGATGATTGATATGGGTGGAACATGCACCGGCGAACATGGAATAGGCTCAGGAAAAATTCAGGCTTTAGTTGCAGAAACAGGCGCTCCAGCAGTTAATATTATGAAGTCAATAAAGCAAACTTTAGACCCTAACAATATATTAAATCCGGGAAAGGTATTTAATTAGATGAGTCTTACAGTCTGGGAAGTAACAATTGCAGCTCTCCTTGCAGTATTAGCTTTTGACCTTGCATTAGCGGTAATTAGAAGAAACAAAGAGACCTCTATTAAAGAGGCTGCAGCCTGGACGATTTTTTATGTAAGCGCAGCAATTGCTTTTGGATACTCTCTTGGAGTTTGGAGCACAACTCAAGCCCGTGGTGAGTTCTTTGCTGGCTGGATTACTGAGTACTCCCTATCGGTAGATAATCTATTTATTTTTATATTAATTCTCGCTCGATTTAAAATTGATAAAACAAAACAACAACTTGTTTTGTTAGTAGGAATTATTATGGCTTTAATTTTGCGCGGTATTTTTATCGCATTAGGCAGCGCCGCAATTTCAAGATTCTCTTGGGTATTTTATATTTTTGGAGCATTCCTACTCTTTACCGCTTATAAATTGATAAGTGAAGCAGGAGAAAAAGAATGGAAGGAAGGCAAATTAATTACTTGGTTTCGAAAAAAAGGTGCCTCTCCTTTAACTATAGTTTTAGTCGCTATTGCATTTACTGATTTAATTTTTGCTCTTGACTCAATTCCGGCAATATTTGGATTAACTAAAGATCCATATATTGTTTTTACAGCAAATGCTTTTGCCTTAATGGGACTTCGCCAGCTCTACTTCTTGCTAGGTGGATTAATGAATAAATTAATTTACTTAACTCAAGGATTAGCAATAATTCTTGGATTTATTGGAATCAAATTGATAGTTGAAGCGATTCATGGCGGTGGTACCCATAAAATTTTCGGTGTTGAAATCCCAGAGATTTCAACTCAATTCTCTCTTATTGTCATAGTTGGAACTTTGATCATTACAACTATCGCAAGTCTGTTCGTTAGTTCTAAATCAAAGGTGGCAGAATAGCCCTCATGATTGAGGGCTCAAATAAGATTCAGGTTTTCGAACCACACCACTCTTCTCTGCCACCGCTTAAGCCATATATTTCGGAGTTCTGGCGCAGGCGAGAGTTTGCAACAGAGCTTTCGAAATTCTCTGATAAGGCAGAGTATTTAGAATCTAAATTAGGAAAAGTTTGGCTAGTTTTAAATCCATTGTTTTTAGCGGTTATTTACTATTTGCTTGTAACAGTTATTCAAGGTAGATCAGCTCAGACAAATTCATTTACAATTCTCTGTCATATTCTTATTGGCTTATTCACATTTTACTTTGCTCAAAACTGTATCTTGTTAGGTGCGCAATCAATTACCTCTGGTGGGCGATTAATATTAAACCAAGCTTTTCCAAGGTCGCTTTTGCCTTTATCCAGTGCGATAAGTGCAGCGCGTCAGTTTCTACCAACTTTACCGGTATATATCTCAATTGTGCTTATAGGCAAGTTAGTTTTTAACGATACAGCGCTTCCCGGATTTACTTGGAACTACCTACTGATTCCTTTTGTTCTAGTTTTATTGATAATTACAAGTTTTGGCTTATCGCTTTTATTTGCAACAATGAATGTTTACTTTCGCGATACGACAAAATTGCTTTCATACATAATGCGTATTTGGCTATACGCCTCCCCAGTTTTGTGGCAGCCAGATATGCTCACTGGCTGGCACCGAATAATCCTTTACTTAAATCCACTTGGACCGATTCTTTCGGCAAACTCTAGAATCTGGATTGATGGATTAACTCCAACTGCTCCACAATTACTTGGATGCTTATTTTGGGCAATTGGTTCTATTTTGCTAGGTGGTTACTTCTTTATTTCTAGGGAGCGCGATTTTGCCGTCCGCATCTAAGCCGATTATTCAGATGCCAGATAATCTGGCGATTCAAATTGAAGATCTTTCAATTAGTTACAAGATCAATGTTGAGTCTAAGAAGACTTTAAAAAATGCGGTAATGCGAGCAAGTCGCGGTGAGCGAGTTAGAACTCGAACTGTTGAGGCAGTTAAAAACTTAACTCTCAATATTCCCCATGGCTCTGTGGTTGGAATTGTTGGTGCAAATGGTGCTGGTAAATCAACTTTAATGAGATCAATTGCTGGAATTTTGCCACCAACTTCTGGACGGATTGCAGTTAATGGTCGAATCTCAACATTACTTGCACTTGGAGTTGGATTTAATCAAGCATTATCTGGCCGAGATAACATAATTTTAGGTGGGTTAGCAGCAGGTATGAGTAGATCAGAAATTGAAAGCCAAACAGATGCAATTGCTGCTTTTGCTGATCTGCCTGAAGGTTTTATAGATATGCCAGTTCGTACTTACAGCAATGGCATGTATAGTCGAGTTGCATTCTCAGTTGCTGTAAATATGACACCAGATATTTTGCTACTTGATGAAGCACTTTCAGCTGGTGATGCTGCATTTAAAGAGAAATCTTTTAATCGAATGAGGCAACTATGTGAAGAGGCTAGAACAATTCTGATTGTTTCTCATGCACTCACCTCTCTAAATGAGCTTTGTGATCACGCAATCTGGCTACATAAAGGTCAAATGCTCGCCTCTGGAAAGCCAGATGATATAACTGAAAAGTACTTGAAGTTTCTAAATGTTGGTGAACTACCTTCTAGCTATGAAGATTTATAACGGTAATATAAAAAATACAGCAGTAATCAAGGCAGCTAAAGCTGCTGATTTAAGCAAAATAACAATTGCAGTTTTGCGATCTGCCTTACGATCTTGCACTGATTGAACTCTTGAAATCTTGCCAAGTCTTTCAAAATTAAATGTCCCAGCTAGCCCGTATGCAAGACAAAATTTACTTCTAGATTGCACAAATCCAACTGAAAAAACTAAAGCTGGAACGAAGATAGAAATCCGAGAAGATCGTGATTGGTCAGTTGCTAATAAAGCTGTCGCTGAAGAAATAGTTAGAAAAATACCAAATAGTGCAACTAACTGACGACGCCTAATTTCACCTTTACCAATATTGCAAGAGCCAGCAACATATTCACTGCTCATTTATGCGTCTTCCCGCTCTTCATCATCATTCCAAACTTCGTACTCATCGCTTTCAGAACGCGCAAGCCAATTAAAAAGTGTTTTAGCTGCGCCAAACACGACTAAAATTCCGGCAATAAATGCTAGAAGTCTTTTAAATGCTTTGATCATGGGGTAAATCTACTACTTATAACTTAGGGCGGTTGTTAATAACCTTCAGCGGCGAGTTTCTTCAAGGAATCACCGGAGAGTCTAAATACAGTCCATTCATCCATAGCAACTGCACCAAATGATTTATAGAAATCAATTGCTGGTTCATTCCAGTCAAGTACCCACCATTGAAATCTTGGATACCCCTGCTCAACACAAATCTGTGCCAATCTGACTAACAATGCTTTGCCGTGACCTGCGCCTCGATACTTCGGATCAACAAACAAATCCTCTAAATACAAACCATGCTTGCCAAGCCAGGTCGAGTAATTCAAATGCCAAATAGCTATTCCGGTAACCACATCCGCTTCCTGAGAAAGTAGACAATAGACCTGGGGATTTTCACCAAAAAATGATTGCTCTAAATCATCAACTGAAAGTACTACCTCATGTGGGGCTTTCTCATACTCAGCTAAGGCGTGAATGTATTTAAAAATATCTGGCAGATCAGCAATAGTTGCTGGCCGGACAATTACTGACATTTATTTAATTTTTGCAGCAACAAAAGCTGATTCAATATCTGCCCATAAATCATCAACATTTTCAATACCAACAGAAAAGCGAATTAAACTCTCTGGAATAGTTTGGCTCTCAGTTGCCCACCTGCGCCTGCGCTCCCAGATTGATTCAACCCCACCTAATGAGGTTGCATTAGTAATTAACTTTGATGAATCACACATTAAATCAATTTGAGCCACAGTTCCGTTGACTTCAAATGAAATCATTGCTCCAAAACCCTTCATAAATGATTTTGCACGAGCGTGATAAGGATCTGTCGTAAGTCCTGGGTATCTAACCTTTGAAACCCTTGAATCCTTTGAAAGTCTTACTGCTAATTCCATTGCATTCTCTTGTGAACGCTGCATGCGCAGAGCAAATGTTCGCAAGCCTCGCAGTGCTAGCCACGTTTCAAATGGTCCAGCAATTGTTCCACCATATCTTCGAGCCTGCTCTAATCTGCCATAAAGCGCTTGATCATTTGTGCTAACTGATCCAAGAATTAAATCGCTATGGCCAGATAGATATTTTGTTACTGAATGAATACTGATATCAGCACCTAGTGCTAACGGGTTTTGAATTAATGGCGTTGCAAGGGTGTTATCAACTGCAACACCGCATCCACTTGCTTTGCCAGCAGAGATAATTTTAGGTAAATCCACTACTTCAATTGCTGGATTTGTTGGGGATTCTAAATAAACCATTGCAGCTCCAGGGATGGCAGCAAGAACAGCATTAGTATCGGCTAAATCAACAAACCTAACCTTTAATCTTTCAACCTCATCCATCTTTCTTAACATTGTTGTTGTGCCCTGGTAACCATTATGGGAAGCAACAACCACTGCGCCCTCTGGTAATAAAGAAAATACTGAACTAATTGCACCCATACCGGAAGAAAATATTAAAGTTTTGCCACCTTCTAGTACTGAAATTGCTTCTTCTAGTGCAGTCCAAGTTTCATTACCGTATCGACCATAGCCAACTGGGCCACCAGCATGAAATGTTGAGTTAAGAGCAATTGGTGGATTTAAAGCACCATCAGGTTCTTTTTCAGGTCGGCCGGCAGCAACAACCTTGGTTTCAAGTGAAAGTTTTTTCCAATCTTGCTCTTGATTCATAGTGCAAGCCTAACTCATAAAAATAGTATTAATTCTTCGGTTCAAGAATTAATGCAACTGAATTAATGCACCAGCGCTCATCTGTTGGAACTGCATAACCCTCACCGGTGAAAACATGGCCAAGATGTGATCCACACGCAGCACACCTAACCTCAGTTCTTACTCTTGGGAATAAGGACCTATCTTCAATTAACTCAACAGCATCATCTTCAGTTGGCGCGTAAAAAGATGGCCAACCACAACCTGAGTGAAACTTTGTGTCAGATTTAAATAATTCAGCACTGCAAGCCTTACATTTATAAACACCAATTGTTTCACTATCGGTGTATTCACCTGTAAATGCAGTTTCGGTCGCGGCTTTCCGTAAAACATCAAAGGAAAGTGGATCAACGCGCTTTTTAAGATCCTCTTCATCCACCTTAACTTTATAGGGAATGCCCTTTGAGTCGATTGGTGTTATCTCATTCATTAGCACCTGATGAGATTAGTGGGTAAGCAACTCCAGTAGATGAGTGGCAATCATAACCATTTGGATTTTTAACTAAATATTTTTGGTGATACTCCTCAGCCAGCCAATAAGTTACACCTGATGCTGGTAATATTTCAGTGACAATTTTATCCATTCCGTTATTACTTAATTCTTTTTGGTAGATATCCTTACTAGCTAACGCTTGTTTAAGTTGTTCAGCAGAAGTTGTATAGATTGCTGAGCGATATTGAGTACCAATATCTCCACCTTGTTGATTTAATGAGGTGGGATCATGCATTACCCAAAACTCTGCTAATAACTTCTCATATGAAATAACTGCAGAGTCATAAATGACTTCAACCATTTCAGCATGATTGGTTTTACCAGTGCAAACCTCTTTATATGTTGGGTCAGATTTGTTTCCACCCATATATCCAACTGAAGTTTGAATTACACCTTCTAGTTGCCAAAATCTACGCTCTGCTCCCCAAAAACATCCAGTTGCGAAGTATGCGGCTTTGCTCATTTGCTAATTCTCTCTTATTGCTAAGCACTCTGCAATCTGAAAATCTACAAATTATTTGTGTAAATTCTCAACTGATAACCTTTGATATTTAGGCTGTTTATAGCCCGCGTAGCCCGGGCATAGAGGCCGCCCTCCGGAGGCGGGTGTGCAGGATCGAATCCAGCCGGAGGCACTTAATTAGAAGAATGTGTGATCTAAATCTTTAAATATTTAAATTTCTCAGCAGAATATCCTTGTTTATTAATTAAATTAAGGAGAGAATAAGCCAAGTAATTTAATTTTAATTCCAAATTTTCTACTGAAGGAGTTGACTGCCCTATGGATTGGCGACATGAAGCTGCTTGTCGCGAAGAAGATCCAGAGGTTTTCTTTCCTGTCGGCAACACCGGACCAGCCTTAGCTCAAATTGAAGAGGCAAAAAAGATATGTGAAAGATGTCCAGTTAAAGAACCATGCCTTGCTTGGGCCCTTGAGAGTGGTCAAGATGCTGGAGTTTGGGGTGGTTTATCTGAAGATGAGCGCCGCGCTATGAAACGAAGGGCCGCACGTAATCGTGCTCGTCAAATAGAAAATCAAAACAGCTTCTAATTAGTTTTAAAGGTTATTTCACCTCTTGTTAAATCCCCATCGGTAATTAAATTTATACTTCCATTTAATTCATTTTTTGTAAGTGTATTTGCAATCTGAAGCCCTAGATTTGCTGATTTTTCAATATTAAATCCAACTGGCAAACCAGCCCCATTATCGACTACGGCGACTTTATATTTATCGTTAATTTTTACAATCTCTACTGATAGTTGATCACCAGTATTAGCTAAACCATGCTCAAGCGCATTATGAATTAATTCAGTTACTACCAAAGATAAAGCTGTGGCTATCTTTGAATCAAATGAGCCAAACTCACCTTTTTTTGTGAAATTTATCTTTCTAGGATTTAATTCAATCGCACTTTTTATAATCTGCTCAAATACCTGATCAAACTCTACTGATTCACTTGATTGGTTTGATAACGTTTCATGAACTAGGGCAATTGATGCAACTCGTCTTACTGCTTCTGACAGAGCAGCGCTAGCTATTGGGTCCTCAACTCTCCTTGATTGCAAGCGCAGGAGCGCTGATACCGTCTGGAGATTATTTTTTACCCGGTGGTGAATCTCTTTTATGGTCGCGTCTTTAGTCACTAATGCTCGATCCCGATTTCTAAGTTCGGTCACATTGTGAAGCAATACAATCGCACCAATTCGATCCTCACCTTGGGTAAGCGGAATTACTAAAATATCTATAACACCATCTGGGCTTTCATATTCAGCACGGCGGAGAAACTTTCCACTTAAAACTGTTTGCCAAGATTCATCAGTAGGTTGATTATCGCCTTTTGATAGAGAGGCAAAAACTTCACCTAATTTCTGTTGTTCTAGCTCACTTTGAAAACCAACTCTGCTTAATGCCGAACGAGCATTTGGTGAAGCAAAAAATATAGTTCCATTTACATCTAATCTAATTAAACCATCACCAACTCGAGGGGCTGACTCTGAACTATAAGCACTATTACGGATTGGAAAGTTACCTTCTGCAACCATTTGAAATATCTTATGAGCAATTTCTCGATAATTTAATTCAAGCTTTGAAGGCAATCTCATTAAGTCAGAGTTTCGATGGCGGGAGATTATCGCCAGTGTTTTACCTTTTAATATAACCGGGATAGTTTCTTCTTTAATCATAATTTCACCGACTAATTCTGGCTGTGTATCCCTGACAATTTCACCATCAGACAAAGCTTGGTCAATTCTTGGTCTACTACCCCAACTTATTTGAGAGCTAATTAAGTCATTACTAAAAACTGTGGCGGCAGTTGTTGGTCTAATTTGTGCAATTGAAACATAACCTTCTGGCCAAGATTTCTCGTCTTTTCTAATTGGCAGCCAAAGTACTAAGTCAGCAAATGATAAATCTGCAAGTAATCGCCACTCAGCAACTAACTCCGCTAAATGCTCTACTTCATCAGAGGTTAGTTTTGAGTTGTCTGCAATTAACTCAGCAAAGGTTGCCATGGGTCAATGGTAGAGGCAGATTCATCCAAGTTGAACACCAATTTTATTGATCTGTTTACTAAAGGTATCGCTCTGCCAGAAAACTAATCGTTTATTGGTATTAGTAAGTAGTCGCTGGGCCCTGAGATCAAATGGAACCTGATTACTTTCAAAACCAGTAGTCAACTCTAAAAATTGCCTTTGAATGAGCTGTCCAGAACGGTCAAACCTTTGCTTATTTAAAATGTAAATAATCTTGGGGGGGTTAATTAAATTTATAAAATCTTTAGTGAACTGTTCAAGATAGTTAATTCCATTATCATCAGAATTCACTATATAAAGTAGGTTACTAGAGAAGGCAACGCTTTCATTTAACCACTGCGCCCTTTGCCGTCGATCTGCCAAGATAGTTGTTAATAAGGTTGCACTACCACCATCAATTAATAATCTATTTGAACCATGTTTACTTATTTCTTCTTCTAACTTTCGGACTGTAATAACTTTACTGCTTGTTTTCGGTCTAAGATTTTGATGATGCGCAGCAATTATTGTCGCAGATAGTTTTACAGCCAAATGATTGGTAATAGTAGAAACTCCCGGCGAACCAGGGGAACCAATCACAGTTGTTAGATTCTTACTACGTAATAATTTATGATTAAAAAGAGGCTTGCTAATCTTAGAAAGTTCAGTTACCAGATAAGTGAAATCAATATTTTCTGAATCACTTTGTATGAATTTATAATTGTTGTATTTATTTGAAACTCTCATGAAATCTTCGACTGATGTAAAATCTTTAGAAATAATAATGCTAACCTCGAGTAGGCAATCGTTAAGAAATCCGTCCAAGGATGGTAAATCTAAAGCTCTATAAACAATATTGCACCCCTGTGTATGCAGAATTGCAGCAACAGATTCTTCATGATCGCTGTTACTAATTGCTGTAATTATATTAAATTTTAAGTTAGTAGCTTCGGACAATAAATAACCTACTGTCTGCTAATACCTCCAATAGTGGAAGTACTTGATCATTTTTTAGTATTACTAAGACACTCGCAATGCCAGAGTTACTTCGCTCTAAAACTTGTGAAACTGAGACATTGCTTGCCATCAAAACAGGTGTAGCGATTGATTTGGTATCACGTTTATTTATCCCATAGATATCGATAACGCTGCCTCGGCTAAGCTCTAGCGGAATATCTGTTATTTCAACAGTCAATGGAACTAATTTTTCATCGATTACTTCTGTAGATTTACTAATTGCCGCTGACGGAATTAAATCCCCTTTATAAATTTTAGTAACTACTGTTCCACCAATTATTTGGGCATTCGATGATAAATAATTAACAGCAGATTGCGGCAATAGTACGGAAACAGGGGTGATGTCATTTTCGGTAATTACCTGACCCGGTGCTAGATCTGTCTGTGTCGCCCAAACCATTACAGTGCGGTTTGCTTCTTTGGATATTAAAGAGGCGCACAGAATTGAAATTATAAATAGGGATACCCCCATAGTAATTCTAGAGTTTTTAAGTAGGTCAATCTTTGAAATTTGCATAGTAGGTTTTAGCACTTGTATTGATAAGGAAAATCATCCGTTCGGATGATCTAATCGTTCTTGAATAAGGCAATTGTTGGACTATGACCTTAACCCAACAAATTGATCAAGTTACAGCAGAAAAAAAATCAAAACTGTACCTAATACCAACCCATGACTCAGAGTTTGGGCCGGAGTGGTTTCATCCCAATTTTTCACCAATACCTTCACCGTTGTCTGAACTGCCTGATTCATTCATTTGGAGCAAAAGTTTTATAATTGCAGTTTTAGAGGTTTGGGCAGGCAGAAGATCAGTCATGCAACTTGCAAAAAACTCTCATCGCTCAGTTATAAGTAAAATTATTTCTCAAGGAAAAATGTTAAATGAAGTGTGCCAAATTCGTAGAATATATCTAACCCAGCCAATTGAAGGTGTTATCGAAACAACAGTGACGTTAAGTATTAAAAATAGAGTTAGATCTCTTATTTTAAGATTTGAAGGTATTGATAAGAAATGGATCTGTACGGAGTTACAACTACTTTAAGATTGTCCATGACATCTTTTATATTTTTTGCCAGAACCGCATGGGCATGGAGCATTTTTTGAAGTACCCCCGGCAGCGCTTGGTTCAATCTCTGCTGCTGAATATTGGAGTGATTGAACTGGAGCCGGCGCAGGAGTCAACCCTTTAGCGCCAACTTGATCGCCTTCAACTTGAACCTCAACATTAAATAGATAACCAACTAGCTCTTCTTTAATTGCATCCATCATCGCTGTAAATAAGTCATAACCTTCACGCTGGTATTCAACTAGTGGATCACGTTGAGCCATAGCTCGTAAACCAATTCCCTCTTGTAAATAATCCATCTCATAAAGGTGCTCACGCCATTTACGATCCAAAACAGAAAGCAAAATCTTTCGCTCTAACTCACGCATTACAGTTGGCGTTAAATCACTCTCACGCTTTTCATATGCAGCTTCTGAATCTGATAGAACTCTATCTAACAAAAATTCGCTATCTAATGCGGATGCACCACCAATTTCTTTGAGTAAGTCATCAGCAGAAAAGGATATTGGGAACAAAGATTTAAGAGCATTCCAGAGAGTTTCTAAATCCCAATCCTCTGCTACGCCAGTCGCTGTTGCAGCATCAACATAGGCGGTAAGAGTTTCTTCTAAGAATTTTTTTACCAACTCTTTAATATCTGCGCCTTCAAGAACTTCACGTCGTTCTGAATAAACAACTTCGCGTTGTTTATTCATAACATCGTCATACTTCAAAACATTCTTTCGCATTTCAAAGTTTAAAGATTCGACTTGAGTTTGGGCAGATTTAATTGCATTGCTAACTATTTTTGACTCTAATGGTGTTTCCTCGGGCATGCCGGCAG
>WLSX01000015.1 GCA_009705675.1 Actinomycetota bacterium
GAACACAGAGTATCTTTGAACATGCTTCATCACTTTCTGGTGCAAATAAACAAAAAGTTGTATTAGCTCGAGAGCTTTCACGTACAGTTGAGCTTGTTATTGCATCTCAACCAACAAGGGGATTAGATGTTGGTTCAATTGAATTCGTTTATGAGAGATTATTGGCAGAGCGAGATGCAAATCGAGCGGTGCTATTAATTAGCAGTGAATTAGATGAAGTAACCGCCTTGGCGGATCGAATCGCTGTTATTTATAAAGGAGAAATAGTTGGCATAGTTTCTCCAGATATTACAAGAGAAAAACTTGGCTTAATGATGGCCGGAATCAAATAATGAAAAAATTACTTGAAAAGATTCGTAGCAATACCTTGCTGCCTTTCTTAGCATTTGTTTTCGCCTTCTTAATTGGTGGAATTATTATTGTTCTCACAGATGCAGCAGTTATGTCACAAATTACTTCTCCGGGAAAATTTTTAACTTCAGCGGGAGCAAAAATTGGAAATTCATACTTAGCGGTTTTTCAAGGCTCTATTTTTGATATTAATTTATCTAGGCAATCCGGAGTACTCCACGGCTTTTATCCATTATCTGAAACCATCGTAACTTCAACACCTTTAATTCTGAGCGGACTTTCAGTTGCATTAGCATTTCGATCAGGATTATTTAATATTGGTGCACAAGGGCAATTTATTTTTGGTGCAATTGGGGCTTCATATGTTGGCTTTCATTACAATTTTTCTCCTGTACTTCATGTGACTATCGCAATTTTAGTTGGAGTTTTATTTGGTGGTCTATTTGGAGGATTAGTTGGATTATTAAAAGCTAAGACTGGTGCACATGAAGTTATTGTCACCATTATGCTAAATTATGTTGCGGCTTTATTTATACTTTGGTTACTAAAGACAACTGTATTTTTACGGGAAGGAAGACAAGATCCGCTTGCGCCGGAGGTAAATCCAAGTGCGCGGTTACCAAAATTATTAGGTGAAAATTTAAGAATTCACGCCGGAATTTTCATCGCATTATTTGCAGCAGGTTTTGTATGGTGGTTATTAAATAAAAGTACTCTTGGATTTAAATTTCGAGCTGTTGGCGCAAATGCCAATGCGGCAAGATCTGCAGGTATTTCAATCCCATTTGTTACTACAACAACTATGTTTATCTGCGGTGGATTAGCAGGCCTAGGTGGTGCGGTGCACCTTCTTGGAACCGAGCATGCACTTGCTGCTGGAATTGCTGGAAGTCTTGGGTTTGATGCAATTACCGTAGCGTTATTAGGACAGGCAACGCCTATCGGAACAGTTTTTGGCGCATTCCTATTCGGCGCGCTTCAAACTGGCGGACGTACTCTGTTATCTAATACCGGAACTTCACCAGATATTGTTCAAGTTATTCAGGCCCTGATCGTCCTATTCATCGCAGCACCTGCGCTAATGAAATCTATATTCCGAATAAAGAAATCATTTGCTGATAAATCTATGACTGCTAAAGGCTGGAATGGCTGATGAATAATTTAAGCGAGAAACAAAAACGTCAAAAGCGTGGAGTGATTTCAATGCTTGTTTTTTCAATTCTTTTCACTGTGATTTTTTACCTAAAATCAAATAAATCTGAGGATGTAACTTTCGGCTTTGTATTAGGTAAAGAATGGAAATTGATTAGCGAATGGAAAATTGCCTCAAAAAATGGGGCCTTGATATTTTTATTGATTGCATTCTTGGGTGTTCTAATTTCATACCTTCAGTTTAGGAAAAATAAAAACCTAACGGTGGGAAGTTTTTTCTTTGGTTTTGGAAGCATACTTGCATTCTTATGCTGGGCAGCAGCCGGAAAATTCATTCCGTTTACTGGCTTATTGCAAGGGGCCATCATGCTTTCAGTTCCCTTGATTTTTGGTTCAATGTCTGGCTTATTATGTGAAAAATCAGGTGTGATAAACATTGCAATTGAAGGCCAATTATTGTTTGCCGCTTTTGTCTCAGCAGCAGTTGCTAGCATCACTCAAAATCCATTGTATGGATTAATTTCGGCGCCAATAGCTGGCGGATTAATCTCCTTAATACTTGCCTATTTTTCAATTCGTTTTCAAGTTGACCAAGTAATTCTTGGTTTTGTTATAAATGTTTTGGTTTTGGGCTTAACTAATTTCTTCTATACAACACTGCTGATTCCTTACGAAGATAAATGGAATATGGGCGGAAGTTTCTCGCCAATTCAAATCCCATTGCTCTCAAAGTTACCAATAATTGGACCAACTCTATTTAATCAAACAATAATTGTTTACTTGATGTATGCATTTGTGATCTTTATTCAGATTGCTTTATTTAAATCAAGATGGGGACTTAGGACCCGAGCAATTGGTGAGCTTCCAGTTGCTGCAGATAGCGTTGGAATTGATGTTAATCGTTTGAGATTTAAGAACGTAATGATTGCCGGATTAGTTGCCGGAACTGGCGGGGCGTACTTCACGGTTGGCGCAGTTGGACCTTTTTCTCAGAATATGACCTCTGGAGCCGGATTTATTGCACTTGCTTGTTTAATCTTTGGAAAATGGACGCCGCGTGGAGCAATCGTTGCAGCCCTTTTCTTTGGTTTTGCTAATAATCTGCAGGGTAATCTTTCAATTATTGGTGTATCTATTCCATCTGAATTTATGTTAATGGTTCCTTACATTGCGACAATAATCGCTGTCTCAGGCGTGGTTGGAAGGGTTCGTGCTCCGGCTGCAGATGGAATTCCATATACCCGCGGTAATAAATAGATAAATTTCGTAGGAGAATTACCCCATGGAAATTAATTGGGATCAGCTACACCAGGCAGCAAAAGATGTAATGAAAAATGCATATGCGCCATATTCGAAATTTAAAGTAGGAGTTGCTGGTTTAGTTTCAGATGGCAGAGTTGTGGTTGGTTGCAATAGTGAGAATGCAAGTTATGGTGTTGGATTATGCGCTGAGTGTGGATTAGTTTCTTCTTTAACCGCTACTGGTGGTGGAAGATTAGTTGCGGTTATTTGTGTTGATGGTAACGGAGATTACCTATCTCCTTGTGGAAGATGTCGCCAATTACTTTTTGAGCATGGCGGAAATGAAATGTTATTCATGACCCCAGAAGGTCCAAGACCATTTTCAACTTTACTTCCCTGGGCCTTTGGCCCGGAGGATCTTAAATAAATGAGTGAAAGATTTGCAGCAGTAGAAATAATTTCAGCAAAGCGTGACAAACAAGAGTTAAGTAACGAACAAATCGACTGGACCATCGACGCATATACTCGCGGTGTCATTGCCGATGAACAGATGTCAGCTTTGCTTATGGCGATTCTTTTGAATGGCATGAATAACAGAGAGATTTCTCGCTGGACCGATGCGATGATTGCAAGTGGTGAGCGAATGAATTGGTCAATGCTTAATCGACCAACCGTTGATAAGCATTCAACTGGTGGAGTTGGTGACAAAATTACTTTGCCACTTGCGCCCTTAGTGGCTGCATGTGGTGCGGCTGTGCCACAACTTTCCGGTCGTGGCCTTGGTCATACTGGTGGCACATTAGATAAATTGGAATCTATTAAAGGCTGGAAAGCTTCCCTTTCCAATAATGAGATGTTAAAAGTTCTGCAAGAGTGTGGTGCGGTAATTTGCGCAGCTGGTGCTGGTCTTGCACCTGCCGATAAAAAGCTTTACGCACTTCGCGATGTAACTGGAACTGTTCAAGCAATTCCTTTAATTGCCTCATCGATTATGAGTAAGAAAATTGCTGAAGGAACAAGTGCGCTAGTCCTTGATGTTAAAACTGGTTCTGGTGCTTTTATGAGTAATCCAAAGGATGCTGCATTACTTGCTCGAACTATGGTTGATTTAGGTAAACGTGCCGGGGTAACTACTCGTGCATTAGTTACTGCAATGGATGTTCCACTGGGATTAACCGCCGGAAATTCATTGGAAATACGGGAGACTCTTGAAGTTCTATCTGGTGGTGGCCCAAGTGATGTGGTTGAGCTGACCCTTTTACTCGCAAATGAGATGCTAGATGCTGTTGGTATTAAGCCAAAAGTTGATCCAGCTACTGCCTTAAAAAATGGAATGGCAATGGATGTTTGGCGCAAAATGATTAAAGCTCAAGGTGGAGACAATGATGCACCTCTGCCAGTAGCCAAGGAAAAGTTGGAGATCAATGCAAGTGCATCTGGAAAACTTTTAACTTTAGATGCGATGAAGGTTGGTGTAGCTGCATGGCGACTTGGTGCAGGCCGTCAAAAACAAGGTGAAGTTCTACAACTTGGTGCTGGAATTGAGATACATGCAAAACCAGGAGATATTGTTAAAGAAGGCGATAAAATTTTAACTTTACATACTGATGAATCTGACCGATTTGATCGCGCGCAAGAGGCATTAGTTAGCGCTTTTTCAATTGGTGGTAAGGATGATCAAATTAACCGATTACCATTAGTAATTGAACGAATTGAGGGATAAGTGTCGTTAGCAAATACACCAACAGATGATCAAATAAAGCGAGTTCCAAAAGCACTTTTGCATGATCATTTAGATGGTGGTTTGCGACCAGAAACTATTATTGAGATTGCCCAAAAAATTGGGTATAAAAAATTACCGACTGAAGATCCAAAGAAATTAGCAGAGTGGTTTGAAGAGTCCTGTAACTCTCATTCACTTGTTCGCTACCTAGAAACCTTTTCTCACACCATTGCGGTTATGCAAACAAAGGAAGCAATTATTCAAGTAGCAAGAGAGTGCGCGATTGATTTAGCAAGAGATGGTGTTGTTTACGCTGAGGTCAGGGGAGCACCAGAGTTATTTACTGAACAAGGTTTATCTATAGATCAAGTAGTTGAAGCAACTACTGAAGGCTACAAACAAGGAATGGCAGAAGCAGCGCGCGAAGGTAAAAAGATTAGAGTTGAATCATTACTTTGCGGAATGAGACAAAACAATAGGTCGCAAGAGGCTGCAGCAGCAGTCATTAGATATCGAAACAAAGGTGTAGTTGGTTTTGATATTGCAGGCCCAGAGGATGGTTTTCCACCAACTAATCAATTAGAAACATTTGAGTATTTACGAAAAGAGAATGCCCATTTCACTATTCATGCCGGTGAGGCTTACGGGCTGCCATCAATTTGGGAAGCTATTCAAATTTGCGGCGCAGAAAGGTTAGGCCATGGTGTTCGAATCATTGATGATATTGATTTCTCAAGTAACACACCAAAGCTTGGACCACTTTCTTCATATGTAAGGGATAGAAGAATTCCGTTAGAACTATGCCCTACATCTAATCTTCAAACTGGGGCTGCTAAAACCTATGCCGAACACCCAATTGGTATTTTAGCCAAACTTCGCTTTCGTGTAACTTTAAATACTGATAATCGATTAATGAGTAATACCACTATGACAAATGAAATGACTCAGTGTGTTAAATCATTTGACTGGAAGTTTGCAGATCTTCAACGAGTAACAGTTAACGCGCTAAAAAGTTCTTTTATCCCATTTGAGGAACGACTTGAAATTATTGAAAAGACTGTAAAACCTGCTTACGCAACAATATCTGCCGAATAATTAAATTCCGATTGGATGCCAGAAAGTTTTTTGCTCCATAAAACTAAGTATTCGCTCTGGATGGTTTTCTGAATTAAATCTAAAGATTCTCTTTAAATTATCAGCGCCAACAAGTTTTAATTCCTCTTCTTGTTTTTTACTAAGACCTGCAACATCAACCCCATCAATTTCCATATGAGACCCAACCCAAGGTGCTAATTCAGCGCTCTTACCGGTTAATATATTTACAACTCCACCAGGTACATCACTAGTTACAAGAGCCTCACTTAATGTTATTGCCGGTAAAGGAAAATTCTCACTTGCTATTAAAACTGCAGAGTTTCCGCCAGCAAGTACTGGAGCTAAAGTTCTTACCACTCCAAGTAGTGAAGGTTTATTTTCAGCAAATATCGCAACAACTCCTAATGGCTCTGGTGTAGTGAAATTATAAAATGGACCTGACACTTGGTTAAGAGAACCAGTTACTGAAGATAATTTGTCACACCAACCGGAGTACCAAACCCAGGTATCAATTGCTTCTTCCACCTGAAGTTTTGCTGCCTTAGTTGTAACGCCCTCTAATGCGCAGATCTCATCAACAAATTGCTCGCTTCTACCTTCCATAATTTCAGCAATACGATACAAAATCTGAGCACGGTTAAAAGCAGTTGCATTAGCCCATCCTGCCTGAGCAGATTTAGCTGCTACAACTGCATCTCTTAGATCTTTTCGAGATGCAAGTGATGGGTTAGCAATAAATTTTTTATTAGCTCCTTTTATTTCATAAACCCGGCCAGACTCACTTCTTGGGAAAGCTCCGCCAATAAATAATTTATAGGTCTTATTTACATCTATTCGACTCATTTGCTTACCTTTGCATCCGAGGTCAAATAACCAGCTAATCCATGGCGACCGCCTTCACGTCCCCAGCCAGACTCTTTATAACCACCAAATGGGCTTGCCGGATCAAATTTATTAAAGGTATTACTCCAAATTACACCAGCTTTTAATTGCTTAGCTGCCCATAGAACTTTTGAACCTTTGTCACTCCAAATACCGGCAGATAATCCATACATGGTGTTATTTGCCTTTTCAATTCCTTCTGCCGGAGTTCTAAATGTTAAGACAGATAAAACTGGCCCAAAGATTTCCTCTCGAGCTATTCGATGTGATTGTGAGACACCAGTAAATATTGTTGGGGGATACCAAAAACCTTTGCTTGGCAATTTACACTCAGGTGACCATCGATTAGCACCTTCAGCGTCACCAGTACTAGAGATCTCATGAATTCTATTTAATTGTTCCTTTGAATTAATCGCACCAAGGTCAGTGTTCTTATCCATTGGATCACCTACTCTGATTAAACTCATACGCTTTTTCAGTTTTTCTAGGACCTCATCAGCAATATTTTCTTGAAGCAATAATCTAGAGCCAGCGCAGCAGACATGGCCTTGGTTAAAGAAAATTCCATTCACAATTCCTTCAACTGCTTCATCAATTGCAGCGTCATCAAATACAAGGTTTGCTGCCTTTCCACCTAACTCTAAAGTTGCACTCTTCTTTGTGGCAGATATTGATCTAGCAATCGCTTTTCCAACCTCAGTAGATCCAGTAAAAGCAACCTTATTTATATCTGGATGATTAACTAGTGCAGCTCCAGTGATTCCGTCACCGGTAACAATATTTACCACACCCTCTGGTAAGCCGGCTTGTTGGCAAACTTGAGCAAATAACAACGCAGTTAGTGGAGTTGTTTCTGCAGGTTTTAATACAACAGTATTTCCAGCAGCAAGGGCAGGTGCAATTTTCCAAGCAAGCATAAGTAGTGGAAAGTTCCAAGGAATTATCTGGCCAACTACACCGACTGGCTTTGGTTTATTGCCAACTCCGGCATACTCTAATTTATCGGCCCACCCTGCATGATAGAAAAAATGCGCAGCAGCAAGTGGAATATCAGTATCACGAGACTCTCTAATTGGCTTTCCATTATCTAGTGTTTCTACCACTGCAAACTCACGTGCTCGCTCCTGCATAATACGCGCGATTCGATATAGGTATTTTCCCCGCTCTTTAGCGGGCATCTTTGACCAAACTTTTGTAAAGGCTAATCGAGCACTTTTAACAGCTAAATCAATATCTAACTTATCTGCATAGCCAATCTTTGAAAGTAACTCTTCAGTTGCTGGATTAATTGTGTTAAAGCTTTTACCTTTTTTAGGATCTACAAATTTTCCATTAATAAATAGGCCGTAGGAACTTGCAATATTTGCTATTGCTTTTGATTCAGGGGCACTTGCGTATTCAAAGCCGCTCATAACACCCCTAATCCATCGTTACGTAATTAGCACTAGCGTAGTGCCCAGTCCGTAACTTCATTCGTTGCATAAGTAAATCATTTAGAAGCGCACTTGCACCAATTCTAAATAGGGATGGGTTAAGCCAATCAGGGCCAGCAGTCTCATTAACCAACACTAACTGTTTAATCGCATCCTTTGTGGTTCGAATTCCGCCAGCGGGTTTAACGCCAATTCGTGTACCAGATAAGGCAAAGTAATCTCTAACAGCTTCTAACATCACTAATACAACTGGTGCGGTTGCAGCCGGAGCGACTTTTCCGGTACTTGTCTTAATAAAATCAGCGCCAGCTAGCATTGCAAGATAAGAAGCTTTACGAACATTATCATACGTGACTAATTCGCCAGTTTCTAAAATAACTTTTAAATGCGCTTTATTTCCACATAATTCTTTAATAATTTTAATTTCTTCAAAAACTTCACCAAGCCGGCCAGATAAAAATGCACCCCGATCAATGACCATGTCAATTTCATTTGCACCAGCATTAATAGCATCTTGAGTATCTAATTCTTTAACTGCCCGACTTGCTCTTCCAGAGGGGAAGGCGGTAGCAACTGCGGCGACTGGAATATCTTTTCCACCAATTGCATCTAATTCATTACGCGCAATTTTTACCATATCGTTGTAAACACAAATTGCTCCAACAGATGGAACAGTTAAATCAGTTGGATCTGGCCTGACCGCTTTTGCACAAAGAGCTTTAACTTTTCCAGGTGTATCAGCACCTTCAAGGGTTGTTAGATCAACCATGCTGATTGCCATATCGATTGCCCATGCTTTACTTGAAGTTTTAATACTTCTAGTTGCAAGCATCGCAGCTCTAGCTTCAGCACCAACCTGATCTACCGGCGGTAGGTCCGAAAGAAACTTTTTCAGTGATGCTTCACTGCCATCGATAATCATGAGAGTACTTTAGTCAATGCTTCCTTTATTTGCGATACCGAGGATATTGCCTGAACATTAGTATCAGATACAACTTCTATATAACATTTAAGTTTTGGTTCAGTACCAGATGGCCTAATAATTACCCGAATTTGGTTTTCATACATAAGCCTGATCCCAGGTGTAGGAAAACTCTTTGACTTACTAAGATCTTCAGCAATAAGAAGTCTGTTTCCACAAAGATCTGCTGGGGGATTCGTCACAACCCTTGAAAGCAATCCATCAATTTGGGTTAATTTATCAAATCTTAATGAAATCTGTTCGGTCTTATGAAAACCAAACTCTTCATAAATTGAATCTAAATAATCACAAAGTGAGGTTTTATTTTTATGTAATTCACCCGCTAACTGAGTAATAATTACGGCAGCACTGATTCCATCCTTGTCATTAACTACACCTGGATCTACACAGTAACCAAGCGCTTCTTCGTAACCAAAAATTAGTTTATTAGTTTTTGAAATCCATTTAAAGCCAGTTAAAGTTTCATAAAATGCAATTCCATTTCTATTAGCAATTTTGGCAAGCAAGGAAGATGAAACTAATGAATTTGCTACCGCAACATCTTTACTCTTGTTCTTACTAATCAAATAAAATCCAAGTATTGTTCCAACCTCATCACCTCTAAGCATTCGCCAGCCAGTTCGAAGATCATTTACTGCTACAGCACACCTATCGGCATCTGGATCATTTGCAATTACAAGATCAGCATTATTTTTTTTAGCATAATTAATTGCTAAATCTATTGCGCCAGCTTCCTCAGGGTTTGGAAATGGTGTAGTTGGAAAATCAGGGTCTGGATTTGCTTGTTCAGTTACCAATATTGGCGATGCAAACTTGGCTTTTTCGAAAACTCTAAGAAATGTTTCACTTCCTACTCCGTGCAGAGCGGTATAAACAATTTTTAATTGATTTGGGATTGTAACTAGGTTTGCAACAGAGGTGGAGTAATTATCTATAACTGACTCATTAACTGTTTCAAAATTTTTTGATCTAACAGGGGATAAATCTGCTTTAGATATTTCATCTGATATTTCTAAGTCAACTGGTGTAATTATCTGAGATCCACGATAGTTAACGCCATTTACAATGCCACCGAGATAAACCTTGTAGCCATTATCTGCTGCTGGATTATGGCTTGCGGTAACCATTATCCCAACATCTACTTTTAGATTATTTACCGCAAACGCTAACACAGGAGTTGGAAGCGATCTTGGTAGAAGATAAGTTTTAATTCCAGCTCCAGAGAATATTTCAGCACTATCTTGTGCGAACTCATTGGATCCATGTCTTGCATCTTTTCCAATTACAACTGAGGTTAGATTATTTTTCTTCATAAAGGAAATAATTCCGCTGGCTGCCCTACTTACTACTGCGCGATTCATACATGATGGCCCAGGCCCAATTGGACCGCGTAAGCCGGCAGTTCCAAATTGAAGAAATCCGTTAAAGCATCGTTTTAGCTCTACTTCATTATTTTCTGCAAGCCATTTACGTAATTGTTCAGCTGTATTTTTGTCAGGATCATTCTTGATCCACTCTTGAACCTCAGAACGCAGCTGATCTGAGATCACAGCTTAGGCAACACCTTTGCTAACAAATTGCCCATTCGATCTGCAGCGGCTTTACCAGCAGCAATTACCTCGGCATGATTAAGTTTTTCACCAGTTACACCGGCTGCAGCATTTGTAACTAAAGATATTGCAAGTACTTTTGCACCAAGCGCGTGAGCTGCAATAGC
>WLSX01000016.1 GCA_009705675.1 Actinomycetota bacterium
AGCGTCGTAAGAAAGCAGCAAAAGCTGCACCAAAGCGTCGTCGTAAGAAGGCAGCAAAGGCTGCCCCAAAGCGTCGTCGTCGTAAGAAAGCAGCTAAGGCTGCTCCAAAGCGTCGTCGTAAGAAAGCAGCAAAGGCTGCTCCAAAGCGTCGTCGTCGTAAGAAGGCTTCAAAGTAAGTTATTAACTAAAAAATCCCGCCAGTCAAATGGCGGGATTTTTTATTGCCCAAAATTAATTATTTATAAAAGATAGGCTTACCCCATTATGCGAAGCGGTTTAGATCTTAACCATATTGATTCATCAGTTCGCCCCCAGGATGACCTATTTAGATTTATGAATGGTAAGTGGCTTAAGGAATCTGTAATCCCAGAGGATCGGGCTAGTGATGGTGCTTTTTACTGGTTATATGAACAGGCTGAAAAACAGGTTAAACAAATCATTTTAGATCAAGCTGCCAGTAACGCGGCCTCTGGTAGTAATGCCCAAAAAATTGGCGACCTATATAACTCATTTATGGCGGAGGAAAAGATAGAGCAGGCAGGGCTGACCCCGATTGCAACGGATCTAGCAGCTGCAGCATCTTTTAAAACTGCAGATCAGTTTTTTCAAATCCTAGGTGAGTTAGAAAGCCGCGGGCTTTCTGGTCTTTTTTATTCATATGTTTCAACTGATAATAAAGACTCAAGTAAAAATATTGTCTACCTAGGACAAAGTGGTTTATCACTTCCGGATGAGGCCTACTACCGGCAGGATGAGTACCAAGAGATCAGGGATGCCTTCTTATTACATGTTGAAAAGATCTTTGAGTTGGCAAAGCTGCCTAATGGCAAAGCTGCCGCCCTTGAAGTATTAGAGCTTGAAACCCAGATCGCATCTCATCACTGGGATCAGGTTAAAGATCGAGATGCTGAGGCTACCTACAACAAAAAAAGTTTCACCGAACTAACCTTGCTATCCCCCGCCTTTAATTGGCCACTCTGGATCAGCGCATCTAATACGCCAGATCATGTCCTGGCGCAGGTAGTGGTTAGACAACCCTCCTACTTTGAAGGATTATCTAAATTGATTGCCAACTTTGAGGCAGATAAGTGGCGCAGCTGGCTGACCTGGCACATCATCTCTGGTGCTAGCCCATATTTAACTAAAGCTTTAGTTGATGAAAACTTTAACTTCTATGGCACCACCCTCTCTGGGATACCAAAATTAAAGGAGCGGTGGAAGCGCGGGGTTGGTTTGGTGGAGGGGGCATTGGGTGAGGCGGTGGGTCAAATCTATGTTGATCGCCACTTTGGTAAGCAGGCTAAGGAGCGGATGGTCGGATTAGTTGCCAATTTAATTCAAGCCTATCGAGTTGATATTAAAGCTCTGACCTGGATGAGTGATGAGACCAAGCAAAAAGCCTTTACTAAATTAGATAAGTTCACCCCAAAGATTGGCTATCCAGATAAGTGGCGGGATTACTCAAAGCTTGTAATAACTGCAGATGATTTAATTGGAAATCTTGCTGCCATTGCTAAGTACTCCCAAGATTTTGAGTATGCCAAGATTGGCAAACCGGTAGATAAATCTGAGTGGTATATGACCCCACAAACAGTTAACGCCTACTACAACCCAGGGATGAATGAGATTGTCTTTCCAGCCGCTATTTTGCAGCCACCATTTTTTGATGTGTTAGCAGATGATGATGCGGCCAACTATGGCGGCATTGGCGCGGTAATCGGTCATGAGATTGGCCATGGCTTTGATGATCAAGGCTCTAAATATGATGGCGATGGCAACCTGGTTAATTGGTGGAGTGATAAGGATCGAACTGAGTTTGAGAAGCGAACTAAGAAACTGATTGAGCAGTATGACCAACTATCTCCTGCTGCTGCCCCTGATGTTAAGGTCAATGGCGCACTTACCATTGGTGAGAATATTGGCGATCTTGGTGGCTTGACTATTGCCTATAAGGCGTATGAGATTTCACTAGATGGTAAGCAGCCGCCAGTTATTGATGGTTACACCGGCGCCCAACGATTTTTTATGGGCTGGGCCCAATCTTGGCGGGGTAAGTATCGAGCTGAGGAGGTGCGAAGGCGGATTGCAACTGATCCTCACTCCCCAGATGAGTTTAGATGTAATCAAATAGTTGCGAATTTAAGTGAGTTTTATGATGCATTTGGGGTGAAAGAGAGCGATAAACACTTCATTGCAAGTGGTGATCGGGTTCGTATTTGGTAAGGTATGGCTACCGAGAAATTAATTAATAATTAGGAGTAGATCGTGAAACTTTGGCATAAATCAGTAGTTGCGCTCGCTGTGACCTCAACCTTATTAACATCATGTGGAGGCGATAGCGATGAGGCAGCGGTCAGCACTCCAGAGCTTGTAGAGACTCAAGCACCAACAGTTACAACTGGGTTTGGCGCTGCACTTGATCTTGGAAATGGTCTATCTGTGACCTTCTCAACGCCTGAGCATTTCACACCTGGCAAATACGCCTCTAACTACACCAAGGGACAGTTGGCAAATAAGTTTTCAGTAACAATTAAAAATGGTGGCACCAAAGAGTTAGATCCAACCACAATTGTTATTGCCTCCAATGCTGGTGGAAAAAATTGCGTTGATGTATTAGATGGCGATGCTGGAATTGAAGGTGCTCCTGCTGACATGGTTAAAGCTGGCGCATCAATTACCTTTGAGTATGGTGTGGCTTGTTCTGCGAAGGTAGGAGATCCACTAAATCTTTCAGTAAGTTTAGGAAGCGCCCTAGTTGCTGTAGATGGAAAACTCGCCTAACAAAGGCTTTACTAACCTGGCTTACTCTGGAAAGTGGCAGGCCAGGTTATGTTTTGGTGAAATCTGAAGAACTTGTGGCGCAGTTGTTCGACAAATATCAGCTGCTTTCCAACATCTAGTATTAAATACACATCCAGATGGTGGGTTCATCGGGCTTGGTAGATCACCTTTCAAAATAATACGCTCACGTTTTCGTTCAATAATTGGGTCTGGAATTGGTACTGCAGATAACAATGCCTTTGTATAAGGATGGCGCGGAGCAGTAAACAACTCTTTCGTACTCGCCTCCTCCATTACCTTACCCAAATACATAACTACTACTCGATCTGAGATGTGTTGAACAACAGATAGATCATGGGCAATAAATAAGTAGGAGAGCTTTAACTCCTCTTGCAAATCATCTAAGAGATTTACTACCTGGGCTTGAATAGAAACATCAAGGGCGGAAACTGGTTCATCGGCAACAATTAATTTTGGCTTAAGCGCTAAGGCGCGGGCAATACCAATTCGTTGACGTTGACCACCTGAGAACTCATGCGGGAAACGATTGATGTGCTCTGGGTTGAGTCCAACTCGCTCTAAGAGATTACCTATCTCTTTCTCACTTCCACCTACTGGTTTAACACCGTGGATATCAAAGGCGGATTGAATAATAGATCCAACTGTTTTTCTTGGATTTAATGATGCAAACGGATCTTGAAAAATCATCTGCATTTTAGAACGCAGTGGTTTCATCTTTGATCGAGAGTATTTGGTTATATCTTCACCCTCAAAAATAATCTTTCCGGCAGTTGGTTCATACAGCTTGATAACGGTTCGACCAACAGTAGTTTTACCGCAACCTGATTCACCAACTAAGCCAACAGTTTCACCTTCAGCTACAGTTAAATTAACGCCATCAACAGCCTTAACTACACCTTTGCGACGGGAAAAGGCGCCACCGCCTGTAGTTGTAAAATACTTTGAAAGATTTTCAAGCTCTAAAATATTTGCCATTACTTTGCCGCCTTAGCTAATTCTTGAATTTTCGCAGCACTTAGATGACATCTTGCAAAATGATTATCTGCTTTTTCTTCCAAAGCTGGTGCTACCTGAGTGCAAAGATCACCTGGTACATGTTTTTTAAACTCACATCTTTCAGCAAATGAACAACCAGATGGCAGGTTAATTAATGATGGCGGCTGTCCTTGGATCGCATTTAACCTTTTACCTTGAAGTTGATCTACCCGTGGAATCGATTGCAAAAGGCCTACGGTGTATGGCTGGGCTGGTCGATAGTAAATTTCATCTACTTTTGCTTGTTCAACAATTTTTCCAGCATACATAACGCAAACTCGATCAGCTACCTCAGCCACAACACCAAGATCATGCGTAACTAATAAAATCGCCATATTAAACTCTTTTTGCATATCTCTAAGTAGTTGAATAATTTGAGATTGCACCGTCACATCCAAGGCAGTGGTTGGCTCATCCGCAATAATTAGTTTTGGATTATTAACCAAAGCCATTGCGATCATTACTCGCTGGCGCATACCGCCAGAGAACTGGTGTGGAAACTCTCGAACCCGCTTTGCCGCATCTGGAATTCCAACTAGATCAATCATCTCAGTTGCTCTTTTAATTCCATCTGCTTTTGAGCCTTTGTTATAGATCCGCCATGCTTCTGAGATTTGATCCCCTACTGAGTAATAAGGATGAAGAGAAGACATTGGATCTTGAAAGATCATTGAAATTGCACTTCCGCGAAGCTTTCTAACCTCATCCTCGGTTGAGGAGATGACATCAATACTTCGATCTGGCAGGTTGATTTTTACACTTCCAGATATTTGAGTCTTTGCTCGGTTATGTAAACCCATAATTGCCAGGTTAGTAACTGATTTACCAGAACCAGATTCACCAACAATTGCCAGAGTCTCACCTTGATTTAAATCAAATGAAATTCCATCAGCAGCCTTTACCAAACCATCGGGAGTTGGGAATGCAACTGAAAGATCTTTAACCTCTAGGAATGGCTTCATCCGACCCTCACTCGTGGGTCAATTAATGCATACAAAATATCAACAATTAGATTCATAACAACTACAAATGTGGCAGCAAATAGGGTAGTTGCCAAAATAATCGGCAGATCATAATCAACTAATACTGCTCTAATCGATAAACGACCAAGACCGGCTAGGTTGTAAATACCTTCAGTAATAATTGCCCCACCTAGTAAGCCAGCAAAATCAAGGCCAGCAATTGTCACAATTGGTGCCAAGGCAGCGCGCAAAGTGTGTTTGCGAAGAACTACCTTCTCACTTAATCCTTTAGCGCGTGCAGTTCTGATGTAATCCTCACTTGATGTTTCTAAAACATTTGAGCGGGTAAATCGAGTGTAAGAGGCGGCATAAGCAAGGGCTAAGGTCAAACATGGGAAGAAAAAGGTTTTAAGCCAACCAAGTGGATTTGTAATTGGATTGGCCCAATTACCTAACTCCAGAGGATTAACCAACTTAAACTTAATAACTACGAAAAGCAATATTAAAATTCCAGAGATAAATGTTGGTAGTGAGGTTCCAATTAAAACGAATACTGTGCTGGCTCGGTCAACAAATCTACCTTTAAACCGTGCTGCTAATACACCCAGGGTCACACCCATGGTCAACCACATCACAAATGCACCCAGGGCAAGACTTAATGTGATTGGAAATGCATCTGCAATTACTTTTGTAACACACTCATGACGATTAAATGAGTAACCAAATGCTGGTGCTGGGCACTTAATTAATGCCTCTGCTTCACCATAGGTACGGCCTTGGAATAATCCAACAATAAAGCGCCACCACTGTTGCCAAACCGAAACATCTAAGCCAAGTCGGTGACGATTAGCTTCAATTACCTGCGGATTACAGCTCTTGCCACATGTTAAGGCAGCTGGATCTGCTGGCAGAAGTGCGAAAATCAAAAAAACTACCAAACTGATTAATGTTAAAACTAATAAAGTGTAGGAAAGACGGCGACTTATATATTTGAGCATAAATTTTCAGCGAGTAACCCGCGCGTTCCTTTCCTCTTAAATTTATTAAATCAATTATTTATCGGAGTTAAAGGTGGCTCTTTCGAGCCACCTTTAATCCGCAACTACTTAAAAGATTTCTTTTAAGTTAGTTCTTTACGTATAGAGCTGGGAACAAGAAGGTTCCTTGTGGATCCCAGAATCCAACGCCGCCGACCTTAGATCCCCAAGACAATTGTGTCTTAGTGAATACAGGGCGACCGATCCAGTAGTTGTCCATAATGATTTGGCCCAACTCTTGCCACATCTTGATCTGCTTAGCACGGTTTGTTTCAGCCAATGCCTTGTCAGATTTAACCTTGAATGCAGCGTATGCAGGATCATTCCATGTTTGGGTGTAGTTTCCGCCGCCGCCCTTGATAAACAACTCAGGGATAACGGTAGAAGCATTTGCCCAGTCTGGACCCCAACCAACAGATGAGATGTCGTTTTGCTTTGTAACATCACGAACTGTTGCGTAGTAAACACCTGATGGAATGAAGTTGAACTTAATTACGATTCCAGCAGCCTTCATAGCATCTTCAATCAAAACAGAACCCTTTTGATTTGAAGCGGTGTTTGGAAGATCCATGATGATACCTGTTGAGGTAGCACGTGTGTAAGCAGCTGGACACTTAGTCTTTGCTGCATCTAGGAATTCCTTAGCCTTTGTTGGGTTTCCGTTAATGCTCCAGAATGGCTCGTGAATATTGCCAGTTGTTGGTGCATAGTCAGGTCCAAGGTTTGGCTTCATGATGCTATCGCCAGGTGCACCGTAGAACACAGATCCACCGGCAAGGTCGATCAGTGCTTGGGTGTTAATAGCGAAGAAGAATGCCTTACGTACTTCTAGACAATCCATGTGAGTCGCTGACAAGTTCATTGCGTAGTAGCGAACATATGGATCGTTAACGTTCATTCTTTGGCTTTCCTTGGTTGCATCAGCAAAGAATGCTTTGTTATTTGTTGACTGTAGAGCGTCAATGTTTACAGCGTTTGGTACGCCATCCTTAAGAATAAGGTCATCGCGAAGATCCTCAGCCAAACCAAATTGAACAACAATGTCATCTGGGTATGGAGTACGGATTGGATCGCTTGACTTCTTCCAAGCTGTGTTACGTACTAGACGCATTTCATCGCCAATTACATACTTATCGATCTTGTATGGACCAGAAGCAAATGGACGAAGGTCGTACTTATCGCCTGTGTCCTTTGTCTTCTTAACTGGTGAAAATGCTGGGTATGTCATTGCATAGTTGAAGTCAGCAACTGTTCGTGACAGTTTAAATGTAACAGTGTTACCTGCACAGATAATTGTCTTATCAAATAGTGCTTGACCGGTCTTCTTGTATGGACCCTTGTATGCAGATGAACCATCAGCAAGTGTTGGCACATCAAGCATTGAGATCGCATATGTTGGACCATCAGTTAATACATCTTGAGCGAAAGTACGTGAAATTCCGTACTTAACATCTTCACATGTAATAGCTGATCCATCTTCCCAAGTAACGCCAGCTCGAAGTGTGAACTTCCAGGTCTTAGCGTTGTTGCTTGGAACTCCGGTGTTAGTTGCAAGATCTCCAATTAGAGTTGCACCATTTGCACCGGTCGCAGGCTTGTATGAAACAAGGTTGCGATATACGTATGAGTTGAAGAATGCGATATCCCGACCAACGTATAGACGTTGTGGATCTGGATGCTCCCATTGTTCAGCATGTGTAAGCATGTACAAAGTACCGCCAGTTGTTGGGGCAGCATTTGCAGTGGTGGTTGAGCCAACAGTCAACACAGCAGCTACTAGAGCAATTGCTGATGTTGATGCGATTAGCTTACGCACCGACTTTGTTGTTGCGGACATTAGTCCTCCTAGGTAATTAATAATCCAACTCGCGGCCGCGAATCAGATCAAAACCTGGATCAATATTTTCGAAGCATGCGCATCGCCTCGAATTTACTAACCTAACCAGGTTATCCCGATTTGTTCGGAACTCTATTTTTTTCATTTTACCGCTCGCTCTTTGGATCGATCGCGTCACGGATTGCATCACCAAGTAAATTTAAAGAGAGCACAATAACTATCAACATTATGCAGGGAATCAACAAATAAGCAGGATCTGCTCGCCAGTAGGTAATTGAATCAGCCAGTACTAATCCCCAAGTTGAGGCAGGGGCTTGAATACCAACTCCTAAAAATGAGAAGACAGCTTCGGCTGATAAAAATCCTGGAAGTGAAAGGGACAAAAACACAATTGCAGTTGGCCATAAGTTTGGCAAAATCTCTTTAGAAATAATTCGCCAGTTTGAGGCACCTAATGCTTGCGAGGCTAAAACAAAGTCACGCTCACGCATACTAAGCGCCTGTGATCTAACTAAGCGGGCAAAGCCAGCCCAACCAAAAAATACGAAGAATGCAATTAATACAACTATTCGAGCACCATTCTCTTTAGCAATTCCCATGCTTTCAACTCTTTGCACCATTGGAATACTCAATGCCACAATCATAAATGTGGCTGGAAATGCCAGAATAAAATCTGAGAAACGGCCAACTATTGCATCAAACTTTCCTTTGAAGTAACCACTTGAGATTCCGATTACCAAACCAAGTCCAATTGAAGTCACACTGGTAATTGCTGCAACTGTAAATGAAATTCGTGAACCATAAAGAAGTAGTGTGAAAATATCTCTACCCGCGCCCGGTTCAATTCCAAGTGGGTGAGCAAGACTCATGCCGCCAAATTTTCCAATCGGCATACCGGTGTCATCTAAATTCTCACCATATAACTTGCCCTCTTCTAGTCCCCAAAGTTTGACAATAAGTGGCGCAAAGATTGCTAGCAGTAGAAAAAATGAGGCAACTGCACCAGAGATAATTCCTACTTTATTACCTCTAAATCTTGCCCAAGCGATTTGTTTTGGAGTACGAAGTGTGATTGCAGAACTAGATTTTGGATTATCCAAAGTGGTACTTGCGCTCTTAGCCACACCAGCTCCTTTCACAGCTCCTAATAGATATGTAAAATCTCAATTTGCATAAGCCCTAGGCTCAAACGTAAGAAGTGAACGGTAACCAAAAACTGGGAAAATATAAACCCGCCAGTAACATCCCCCCACGCTCAGGGGGGTCTCAAAGCCGTTATAAATCACCCTTTTTCACCCCTAATACCCATCAATGGTTTGATTCTCAGGTGAGCAGCCAATTTAACTTCAAAGTGGGTAAAACTCTTACCAATCGTTTGGGTCGAACTGGTGTGATTACAACTGCACACGGTGAGATTAAAACGCCCGCATTTATTCCAGTTGGAACTAAAGCAACTTTAAAATCAGTTCTACCTGAATCATTAAAAGATTTAGGCGCCCAAGCAGTATTGGCAAATGCTTACCATCTTTATTTGCAACCAGGCTCTGCCCTTATTGATAAAGCAGGTGGCCTATCAAAGTTTATGAATTGGCACGGTCCAACCTTTACCGACTCAGGTGGTTTTCAAGTTTTATCTTTAGGGGTTGGCTTTAAAAAAGTAATTGCGATGGATGAAAATACTTTTCAAGCAGATGATGTAATTGCAGATGATAAAGAACGATTAGCTCATGTTGATGATGATGGCGTTACCTTTAAATCACATCTTGATGGATCAATGCATCGGTTTACGCCAGAGATCTCCATGCAGGTGCAGCACCAAATTGGCGCAGATATTATCTTTGCCTTTGATGAGTGCACCACTTTGCATAACACCAGAAGTTATCAAGAAAAAGCGTTAGAGCGAACTAGATTATGGGCCCAACGTTGTTTGGTAGAGCATGATCGATTAACTAAAGTGCGAAGTGATAAACCATACCAAGCATTATTTGGTGTATTGCAGGGAGCACAGTATGAAGATTTAAGAAGAAAAGCGGCAAAGGATTTATCACAGATGAGTATGGCTGGAACATCCTTTGATGGTTTTGGTATTGGTGGAGCATTAGATAAACAAACTCTTGGTGATATTTTAAAGTGGGTGAATGAGGAGCTACCAGCAGATAAACCTCGCCACTTCCTTGGCATTGGTGAACCAGATGATTTATTTGTTGGGGTTGAAAATGGCGCAGATACCTTTGATTGTGTTGCCCCATCTAGGCAAGCGCGCACAAGCTCAGTCTTTACCAAGGATGGTCGAGTAAATATATCAAATGCTCCACATAAGGATGAGTTTTTCCCAATTGAAAAAGATTGCACCTGTTACACCTGCCGCAACTACACCCGGGCATATTTATGCCACCTATTTAGAGCAAAGGAGATGGTGGCAGCAACCTTGGCCACAATCCATAACCAGCACTTTATTGTTGGCTTAGTTGATCAGATGCGAGAAAGTATTGAGGATGGCTCATTTTTTGAGTTTAAAGAGCGATTTATGAAGCGTTACTACGACAATGTAATTAGGAGGTAGATTACGGATATGGATAACGCCCGCAAACCACTTCGAATCGGCATTTTGGGCGCTGCAAGAATTGCCCCAAGTGCAATTATTTTTCCAGCCCATGCAACTGGTCATCAATTAGTTGCAGTTGGTGCTCGCGATAAAGCTCGGGCTGCTGAGTTTGCAAAGCAGTATCAGATTGAAAAAGCATATGGCTCATACCAAGAGGTAATAGATGATCCAAATGTGGATGTGGTTTATAACGCACTTCATAATGG
>WLSX01000017.1 GCA_009705675.1 Actinomycetota bacterium
CAAGTTACAAGCGTGTAATTCTCCTAGTAGCGGGCACCCCTGGCCCTTAGGTAGTTGGAGTATCAACTAGGTAATAAGGAGAGATATGTCAGACCAACGCGCAGAGCTTGCAGCACTTGTAGTTTCATCGGAGCAACTTTCTTGGCAGGAGCGAGCCCTATGCGCTCAAACCGATCCAGAGGCTTTCTTTCCTGAGAAGGGCGGCTCAACTCGTGAGGCAAAGCGGGTCTGCCTTTCCTGTGAGGTGCGGGCTGAGTGTCTTGAGTATGCGCTCGCTCATGATGAGCGTTTTGGAATTTGGGGCGGCTTATCAGAACGTGAGCGTCGCCGCTTAAAGCGCCGTAGCGCATAAAATTACGGGTGGCTGAAAAGCAGAGCACCGGGGCGCAAGCTGAACTAGAAGATCAATATGTAACAGCAATACTTGTTACCCATGATGGTGTTACTTGGCTAAGTGAAGTTGTTGCATCCTTATCTGCTCAAAAACATCAAATCGATCAAATAATTGCGGTCGATACTGGATCAATTGATGGCTCGGTAAAATTATTAACTAATGCCGGTATTGAAGTAATAAAAAAATCCCGTAGCACAGGTTTTGGAGAAGCAGTTGCTGCTGCAGTTTCTAAGTTACCACCGGCTGCAATTGATAGCGGTGAGCAAGAGTGGCTTTGGATTTTGCATGATGATTGCGCACCAGATCGGTATGCGTTAGATAAATTACTTGAAGCAGTTATTAACCGCCCGCAAGTGGGTATTGCCGGTCCTAAAATATTAGGTTGGTATGACCGTAAACATATTTTAGAAGCTGGCATAAGTATTACCGAAAACGGTACGCGATGGACTGGACTTGAAAATAGAGAACATGATCAAGGTCAGCATGATGAAATTAAAGACGTATTAGCTGTTAGCACTGCCGGAATGTTAATTAAACGTTCTCTATTTGAAGAGTTGGGCGGCTTTGATCCCAGCCTTGAATTATTCAGAGATGATATTGATTTAGGTTGGCGAGCTCATATTGCTGGACATTCGGTGATATGTGTTGGTGAAGCAATTCTTTATCATGCCGAGGCTTCATCATCTGAGCGCCGGTCAATTGATGTTAAGGATGCAATTTTGCATCGACCATTGCTTTTAGATCGTCGAAACGCAGCCTTCGTTTTATTAGCTAATTCAAGTTGGTGGATTCTGCCATGGGTTGCAGTTCAGCTTTTGTTTACATCTATTGGTAGGTCAATTATTTATCTCTTGGCTAAATTACCTGGTTATGCTGCAGACGAAATTGCTGCGGTTGGATTACTTATTTTTAAACCAGCTGATCTAATTAAATCAAGAAGGTATCGAAAATCTTCTCGTATATTAACTGCGCGAGTTATAAAGCCATTTATCCCACCTAGGGGTGTTCAAATAAGATCAACAATTGAGAGAATCTCATCTGCTCTTCTTTATGCATTTAAACCAAATAGACAAGAAAGTGAGATTACTAGAGCTAAGAACTACTCCGATATTGGTGTGATTGATGAAAGTTTTGACGAAATTGAATACTCGCAGCCAAAGCGCTTTACTAAGATTAGAGCATTAGTTAAGCAACCATTTTTGTTTGGTATTTTGATTACATTAGTAGTTTCACTTGTTTATTCTAGAAATCGATTTGGTTCCCTTTCCGGTGGTGCATTAGCTGTGGCACCTAGTAGTGCTTGGAATTTAATTACCTCATATGCAAATTCCTGGCATACGGTTGGGTTGGGCAGTAGTAATGCGGCTCCATCATGGATTCCTATTATTGGTTTTGCTTCTTTTATCACAGCGGCAAACCCACAGACTTTTTTAACTTTACTATTCTTTTTAACACCCACATTATTATTTATTTTGTTTTATAGAGCTGCAAGAGGTTATGACTTAACCAAGTACTCCGCTATTTTTGCGGCTTTTATCTACGCCTTTTCACCAGTTGTATTAACTTCTATAAATCAGGGGCGAATAGGAACATTAGCAATTGCAATTTTACTTCCACCTATTTTTATCTTATTTGAGAAAAATAAAGAATTGATTAAATTAAGCTGGCGCAAAATATACTCAATTGCCTTGCTAGCTGGAGTTGCATCTGCATTTTCTCCATTGTTTCTATCTGGATGGGCATTTTTCCAAATATCAATTTTGGTCTATTTATACATAAATACAACCAGCTGGAAAAGTGTTAAATGGCAAGTGATAGTTAATAACTTAAATAATGATGAGTTCAAAAAGAGATTTGCACTCTTGTTTACCCCATTTTTGATGAATATCCCTAACTCAATAAATCTAATTCGTCACCCGATTACAGCCTTACACGAACCTGGGCTTTCAGTGGCATCAGGTGACCAACTCTCTGTTTTACTTTTTAATCCTGGTGGAGCCGGGTCACCAGTTTTACTTGTATGTGCTCCATTTATCCTTTATTTGATTATTAGCTTAATTTCTTATGATCAGCGAAGATCGGCCAAGATTGCTCTACTTACGATCGCAATTTCTGCCACTTTAAGTTCTTATTACATTGAAGGAAATAGCAATGGCGCTCAAAGAATTTGGAGCGGCCCCCTAATTATTTTTGCTCAGGTACTTAGCCTTCTATCTATTTTTGCAATTGCAGAGCGAATTTTGCCTCAGCTGCGAAGATCAAATTTTGGTTATCGACATATTTTTTCAGCACTTACTGCATTGATAACAATTGCCTCAATGATCGCAATTACAGCTTGGAGTACTACCGTAGGTGCAAACTCGCTAGTCAGAGCAAATCAAGAACAAATTATTCCGGCATTTATAACAGATTTAGCCTCTACAAATGAAAAACCAAAAACTTTAGTAATACGTAAGAGCCCTGAACAATTACAGTATTTCATAACTCGTGGTGGAGATCTTCAGTTGGGCAATGCTGACGTGGCAAGTAATACTCCAGAGCAAGTTCATAAAGCTATTGTCGATTTAGTAAATGGTATTGGTGCAACTAGTAGCCAAGTTCTCGGGTTTTATGGAATCCAATATGTGTTTATGAAAAATCCGGCAGATGCTGGTTTGGTAAGAACAATTGATGGGATTGGTGGTTTTACTCGCAGCTCTGCAACTAAAGATGGTGTGGTCTGGAAGGTAAATAACTCTCATGCCAGAGTCACCTACCAAAATAATAAAGGCCAATTTTTTCCTATGAACTCTAATGACAAATCTTCATCAGCTTATGTTCCGGCCGATGGGTTAATCATTTTGGCTGAAAAATATGACAAAGCCTGGCATTTACTTTTAGACGGTAAATTAATTAAAGTAGAAGAAAATCAATTTGGATTACCAGTGTTTAAAATACCTAATAAAGGCAATATTTCTCTAATTCATGACGGCACAAATCGACGAGCATGGATATCAATTCAGTTAATTGTGATCCTATCTGCAATTATTTTAGCCTTACCTGCCGGTAGAAGACGTAAAGAAGTTCCACTTGAGGAGCTGGTATGAAGTTAAAACCGCTTAATTTAAGTAGCATTCAATTCAAGTTCCGATGGAATGTATTTGTATTTCCATTGATTTTATTGCTTCTTTTATTACTTTCATACTATGCACCTACTCGAACTCAACAGGTTAAATTAACCACAAGTTATCCAGCAACAGTTTGCCCGGCAATTGGAAATAAAATTTCATCAATTGCCGCATTGACTAATTCTAAAATTGGCAGAAGATCAATTGATGGTAGAAGTAAAAATTTAAGTTCAGGCAAAAGCAGTGTCATTGCATTAGTAAATGATGCCCTCTTAGTTGAAGGAAATTCAGGCACAGCTTTGACATTTGCAAACAGTGGGTGGAAATCAGTAGTGCCATGTTCGGTAAGTAACGGGGAACAATGGTTTGTTGGTGGCTCTGGTGCGCTCACAAGTAAATCAATTTTATATATCGTTAATAGTGGATTTAGTGAGTCGATTGTGGATATTGAGATTTATACCCCAAATGGCCAACTTGAACCTAAAAATATAGCTGTAGCTCAGAACTCAACAAAGAAAATATCAATAGATTCACTTGTCCCTGGTGAAGAGATGATCGTTATTGCCGTTAAAACCAAAGCCGGAAGAGTTAGCTCTTACTTGTTTGATGAGCGGAAAAAAGGACTCAAATCTCTTGGTGCAGACTTTGTTGCACCAGTTGCAACTGCTAGCAAGCAAGTAACTGTCGCCGGGATTTCTGGCTTAACCGACAAACTTATCTCTCAAAACAACTCTGTCTCGCACACTTTAAGGCTACTGATTCCTGGGAGCATAGATGCAAATGTAGATGTAACAATAAATTCTAATGATGGAAACTTTATTCCAGAAGGTTTATCTCAATTTGATGTTAAGAGCCAAAAAGTTATTAATATTCCATTAACTTTTGCGCCGATTAATCAACCCTTTTCTATAATTATTGATTCTGATCAACCTATTCTTGCCTCAGTATTAACAGAACTTACTTTTGGTAAGAGTAAAGAAATTGCTTGGGCAACTGGGGCTGATGAATTACACAAATGGAGTATTAACTTGACTGGATCGAGGCCAACCTTGACCTTTTCTGGCGATAAAATAAATGTGCAAATTTCTGCAAGTGGAGTTAACGGAAAAAAGATTGAACAGAAAGTAAGTGGATCTGATTTTGTTGTCTGGCGCGCTCCAGTTGGATTAAATCGTTTACAAGTTACTGCTAAAAACAAAGGTATTTCGGGCGGAGTTATATTTATGCCAGAAGTTGGTTCGATCGGTAGTAGTACCATTCCAATGAATAATGGCGCTAATTTGGAAACAGCAGCTGAGCCAGTTTCCGATGCTGGCGTAATAAGTCGGGGCTAAATCCCAACTTTTATAGGCATTGAGTATTAATCTGTTCATATGAAGAAGTTGTCTGGACGTAGATGCTCTAGGGCAAGTTGTACTAGCGCTGCAATAAAGACACTCACCTATATCTACTCTGATTCAACTGCGGTACTTGGTCCACTTTCGACCTATGCGGAGCCACACAATTATGATCTTTGTGTTGTCCATAGCGAACGCTTAACTGTTCCAGTTGGATGGAATGTTATTAAAGAAGAGGTAGTTGATCACAATACTGGACCAACTGATGAAGATTTAATGGCTATTGCTAACGCTGTAAGAGAAGTAGCAAATTCTGATGTAAGTAATAAAGGGATGCAACCAGAACTAGGACGTCGAGGGCATTTACGAGTACTACCCTCAAACTAATTTATTATTCCCGATAACATCTAAGTTAAGAGAGTTATGTTAGAAAAAATTATCAAGGCGTATGACATTAGAGGTTTGGTGAAAGATGAGATCACGCCAGATTTTTCTTTTTCACTTGGTACTGCGTTTGCTAAATTTTTAGAGTTCGAGCGTGAGCCCGCCACAATTGTTGTTGGGGAAGACATGCGGCCTTCTTCACCACTTTTAGCGGATGCATTCTCAGATGGTGCAGCTAGTCAAGGTATGGATGTAATTAGAATCGGTTTAGCCTCAACAGATATGTTGTATTTTGCATCTGGAAAACTAAATTTACCAGGCATAATGTTTACGGCCAGCCACAACCCAGCAAAATACAACGGAATGAAGCTTTGTAAGAGCGGAGCTAAACCAATCGGCCAAGAATCTGGGTTGGTTAAAATTCGTGAATTAATTGAACATGGTGTTCCAATATCAAACCGCCCAGTTGGCACTATTCGGAATCAAAATCTATTGCATGATTATGTTGATTATCTTTTGGCTCAATTCCCTAAAAAAACATTTAGTAAGCGCAAGTTAAAGGTTGTAATTGATGCCGGCAATGGCATGGCTGGCTTTACCGCTCCAGCTGTAATGGAACATTTAAATATTG
This sequence comes from Actinomycetota bacterium, assembly GCA_009705675.1. The sequence continues at coordinate 5,854 of WLSX01000017.1, forward strand.
AATTAATACCAATGTATTTTGAGCTAGATGGGAATTTTCCAAACCATGAGGCAAATCCCATAGAAGCGAAAAATCTTAAAGATCTTCAAAAAAGAGTTAAGAAAGAGAGTGCAGATATTGGCTTAGCTTTTGATGGAGATGCTGACCGATGCTTTCTAATTGATGAAAAAGGTCAATTAGTAAACCCGTCAGCGCTAACTTCATTAATTGCAGTTCGCCAACTAAAAGAAAAACCAGGCTCATCAATTATCTATAATTTGATTTCATCTAAAGCCGTCCCGGAGGTTATTGCTGAAAATGGCGGTATCGGAGTGCGTAGTCGAGTAGGGCACTCATACATAAAAAGTTTGATGGCTGAATCTGGTGCGATATTTGGTGGTGAGCACTCTGGGCATTTTTATTTTGCAGATTTTTGGCGAGCAGATTCTGGAATGCTAGCTGCCTTATATGCTCTTGCAGAATTGATGGCGACAAAAAGTACGCTCTCTGAACTTCTACAACCATTTAATAGATATGCAGCAAGTGGTGAGATAAATAGCAAGGTAAAAGATGCTGCTAAATCAATTAAGTTAATTCGTGATAAATATCATGATGGGCATGAGATAGATGAGTTAGATGGTTTAACTGTTACGGCAGATAGCTGGTGGTTTAACCTGCGACCTTCCAATACAGAGCCTTTGTTAAGACTTAATGTTGAGGCCAATACTGAAAAAGAGATGGTAAAGATTAGAGACACAGTCCTCTCATTGATTTAGAGGTGATAAAGACCGGTAAGGCAGGGTATCTTTATCCCCTAAAACTGATACTGACCATTAATAAGAACCAATCCATAGGAGAGTAAATGAGCACCACAACCGCGATTAAAAATGATGTTGCAAATCCAGCACTTGCCAGTGAAGGAAAAAAGCGGATTGAATGGGCTGCGCGCAATATGCCAGTGTTGGCACAAATTAAAGAGCGCTTTGCTAAAGAAAAACCATTTACAGGTGTTCGAATTGCAGCATGCATGCACGTTACAACCGAGACAGCAAACTTGATGTTGGCGTTAAAAGCAGGAGGTGCAGATCTTGCACTATGTGCATCAAATCCACTTTCAACTCAAGATGACACAGCTGCTGCACTTGTACATGAATACGGTATTTCAGTTTTTGCACGGAACGCAGTTGATCGTGATGGATATTATGCACATTTAAACTCAGCGCTTGATATAAAACCACAATTAGTTTTTGATGATGGCTGTGATTTAGTTAATGTATTGCACACTACTCGCACTGAGTTAATAGACGGTGTTATGGCTGGTTGTGAAGAGACAACAACCGGAGTAATTAGATTAAGTCAGATGGCTAAAGACGGCGCATTAAAGTTTCCCATGATTGCTGTAAATGACACAGACACAAAACATATGTTTGATAATCGCTATGGCACCGGACAATCAACCTTTGATGCAATTTTCCGTGCTACTAATACTTTAGTTGCAGGAAAGATCGTAGTTGTTGCCGGATTTGGGTACTGCGGAAAAGGCGTGGCAGAGCGTGCAAAAGGATTAGGTGCTGAAGTTATTGTTACTGAGATTGACCCAACAAAAGCACTAGATGCGCTTATGCAAGGCTTCAGAGTCATGCCAATGACTAAAGCTGCTGCAATCGGGGATATTTTTATTACGGTTACTGGTAACCGAGATGTATTACGAGATGAGCACTTTAAGCAAATGAAGGATGGTGCAATCCTTGCTAACTCCGGTCACTTTGATATTGAAATTGATGTGGCATGGCTTGAAAAGAATGCCAAGCAAAAAAACTCCAAGATGCGCCATCAAACTGACGAGTATGTAATGGCAGATAATCGTCGAATACTTCTTATTGCCGAGGGAAGACTTGCAAACTTAGGAGCAGCAGAGGGTCATCCAGCTTCAGTTATGGATATGTCATTTTCTGATCAAGCGTTAACCGCTGAATGGTTATTAAAAGCGGGCAAGGATTTACCTGCCGGTCTACACAATGTTCCGGTAAAAATTGATAAAGATGTTGCTAGGTTGAAACTAGAAAGTATGGGATCTTCATTAGATGTTCTTACGCCAGCGCAAGAGCTCTACTTGAACTCCTGGGAACACGGCTCCTAAATGCCATTAGTCATGGTCGTTGATGACGACCAAGACTTAGCAGAGATGCTCAGCATCGTATTAACCGGTGCTGGAATGGAGGTTGATTTAGTCAACCGGGGAGATCTTGTTATGGATCTTTTTAATACAAATCCTCCTGACCTAGTTTTATTAGATGTTATGTTGCCAGGTATAGACGGTATTGAAGTTTGTAAAATAATTCGAGAAAAATCAATGGTGCCAATAGTCATGCTCACTGCAAAAGGTGACACACAAGATGTGGTTTTAGGGCTTGAGGCTGGCGCAGACGATTACATGGTTAAACCATTTAAGCCACAGGAATTAGTAGCTCGAATTAATACAAGATTAAGACGTAATACAAAAGTTGGAACCTTAACAATTGCTGATTTAGTAATTGATCAAATGGAACATAAAGTATTAAAAAATAACAAAGAAATTGCCCTTACTCGTTTAGAGTTTGATTTATTAGCAGCACTAGCAAAAGAACCAGGTCGAGTTTTCACAAGAGAGGTTCTATTGAGTGAGGTTTGGGGATATCAGCATGCAGCTGATACCAGGCTAGTTAACGTTCATGTTCAAAGATTGCGCTCTAAAATCGAATCAGATCCAGATAACCCTGAGTATGTATTAACTGTCCGAGGAGTTGGATATAAAGCGGGGGCGGCTAGAGTTTAGCCATGTTAATTAGCAAGTTTAAGATTAAGCAGTCACTTAGTCTTAAAGTACTTCTTACAAGTATCGCATTTTCAATATTAATTGCTTCGGTAATTGGATTTTCAGTTCATAATAGAGTTGCTTCAACAATTATTAATGAAAAAATTGCTATTTCAAAGGTTGAAACTGCAAATGCACTTTACTTAGCCCAAGGCCACTTTGATATTGCAAGATTTCAGGATGATTTAGGGCTTAACAAAGTTGTGCAAGATTTTATTACCTCAAGCAGAGAAGATGGATCACTCTCTGGTCGTGAAACGGTTATCTTGCCGATTTCAAAAAATAATAAAGCTCAAAATATATATCAAACAGTTCCAACCTTGTTGGTATTAGATTCGATTCCAGATAGTTTTAGAGAGCAAGTTAGAACATCTGAAACTGTGCTGGATAAGCGAATCATGGTTCGTTATTCAGATGGTAAAAAGTTTCCTGGATTCCTAATTGGTGGAAAGTTAAACATTCCAAGAACAGGTACATATGAAATTTACTATTTATTTAAATTAGATGCTCAGTATCAAAGTATTTCAGTAATTACCTGGACCTTATTTTTTGCAGGTTTTTTACTAGTTGCTCTTATTGGCTTAAGTACTAAATTCTTAATACGTCAGGTGGTAGCACCGGTACAAGAAGCAGCAGCGGTTGCTGAACGATTTACTCAAGGAGATCTTTCAAGTCGAATGGTAATTTCAAGTGAAGATGAGATGGCTAGTTTAGGTAACTCCTTTAATGAAATGGCAGTTTCAATCCAACAGCAGATTGATCGACTTGAAAATCTTTCAATGTTGCAGCAGAGATTCGTCTCCGATGTATCTCATGAACTTCGCACACCGCTTACAACACTTCGAATGGCTGCTGAGGTGATTTATGAACAGAAAGCAAATTTCGATCCAAATATTGCCAGAAGTAGTGAGCTATTAATCAATCAAATTGATCGATTTGAACTTTTACTTTCTGATTTACTTGAAGTTAGTAGATTTGATGCTGAGGCAGCATCTTTAGGAATTGTTAGTTTCGACTTAAATCACTTAGTTAGGAAAACTGTTGACTACCTGCACCCAAGTAAATCTGCACTTTTTGATATTTCTGCTCCTATAGAAGCCGTTAATATCGAAGGCGATCCTAGAAGAATTGAACGAATATTGCGCAATCTAATTTCTAATGCAATTGATCATGGCGAAGGTAACAAGATCGAAATTCAGATTAAAGAAAGTGAAAATGAGGTTTCAGTTGGAGTTAGAGATTACGGATTAGGTTTCGATGAAAATGACGCGCCGTATCTATTTGATAGATTTTGGAGAGCAGATCCTTCCCGCGCAAGAACGAGTGGTGGTACCGGATTAGGATTATCAATTGCACTTGAAGACACCAAATTACATCAAGGCCAACTTCTTGCCTGGGGAAGACCAAATCAAGGTGCTCATTTTGTTCTTACTCTCCCGAAACAGCATGGTAACTCTGTGCAGTCATTTCCGATCCAGTTAATTCCAACTGGATTCTCATCAACAGTGGAGTAATTCTTACTTTTCATAAAGTGCAACTATGTTATAAAAAGTAAGTGTTTAAATCAATTTCATCACTAAAAGAACTAGTTTATCCAGTAATTTGTTTAAGTTGCAGTTCATTAGGTATGAAGATCTGTTCAAAGTGTTTACTAATGTGGCGAATCAAACCAATAAAATCAAATATTCAAAAGTATCCACTGTATTTTTCTGCTGACTACAATGAA
>WLSX01000018.1 GCA_009705675.1 Actinomycetota bacterium
CATGTCCTGCTGCTTTCGCTGATGCTTTCTCACTTTCACTTTGTGGCATAAGTTGGCCTTGAATAACCCCGCCTAATGCGCGCATCGCCGCAGCAGTTACAACTCCCTCTGGTGTGCCACCAATTCCCATCAAAATATCAATACCAGTACCAGTTCGAGCTGTTTCAATTGCAGCGGCAACATCACCATCTCTGATTAATCTAATTCGAGCTCCAGCTTTTCTTAGCTCTTCTAACAATTTACTGTGACGTGGTCGATCTAAAACAATAACGGTAATATCACTAACATCAACACCTTTTGCTTTTGCAACCTTTCGAACATTTTCACCAGCAGGAGCAGTGATATCAATAACGGAAGCAGCTTCTGCGCCAGTAACAATCTTGTTCATATAGAAAGCACCTTTTGGATCAAACATGGAACCTTTAGGAGCGAGGGCAATAACACTTACTGCGCCATTTAATCCATTTGAAGTTAATGTGGTGCCATCAATTGGATCAACTGCAACGTCACATGCAGGTCCATTTCCATTTCCAACCTCTTCACCGTTGTGAAGCATTGGTGCATTATCTTTCTCACCTTCGCCAATCACGATTACACCTGACATATCGACGGTATTTATCATCTTGCGCATTGCCGCTACCGCAGCAGCATCAGCTGCATCCTTATCACCACGGCCAACCCAAGCAGATGCAGCAACAGCTGCAGTTTCAGTTACTCGAACAAGCTCTAAGGCTAAGTTTCGATCTGGAAAATTAAACTCTGCTGACATCTGCACCTAAGGATCGCAACTGGGTTGTGAAATCTGGATATCCACGGTCAATATGGAAAGCATCCTCAATAATTGTTACTCCATCACTAACCAAAGCTGCCAGCACTAAGCCAGCACCAGCTCTGATATCAGTTGCAGCCACAGGCGCAGAAGATAACTGCTCTATGCCAGTAATTGATGCATGGTGTCCATCTACTTGAACCTTTGCGCCAAGACGCACTAATTCATTTACAAACATAAATCTTGCTTCAAAAACATTTTCAGTTACTAGAGAGGTTCCATCTGCAATTGCATTTAATGCGATCACCATTGGTTGTAGATCAGTTGGAAAACCTGGATAGGGAAGGGTTGCAACATCAACTGCAACTGGCCGCTTATCCATTTTTACTCTAAAACCATTTTCAGTTGTAGTAATTACAGCGCCTGCTTCTACCAACTTATCAAGAGGAACTTCTAGATGATCTGCTCTGCCATTTTCAATTGTGATATCACCTTGTGTGATTGCAGCTGCAAATGCCCAAGTTCCAGTAACAATTCGATCAGCCAAGGTGGCATGCTTAGTTGGCTTTAATTGTTTAACACCTTCTATTTTTATTGTATGAGAACCAAGGCCGGAGATCTTTGCACCCATTGCTATTAAAAACTCACCAAGATCTACTACATCAGGTTCACGGGCTGCGTTATCAATTGTGGTGATACCGCTGGCTAATGTTGCAGCGGTCATAATATTTTCAGTAGCACCAACACTTGGAAACTCTAAAGTTATATTTGCCCCCTTTAATCCATTTGGTGCTTTAGCAATAATAAATCCGTGCTCTAAAGTTATCGCCGCTCCCATATCGGTCAAACCATTTATATGGTAATCAAGTCCACGTGAGCCAATTGCATCACCACCTGGAAGTGCAACATCTGCTTCGCCAACTCTGGTGATAAGCGGTCCTAGAACATTTATCGATGCTCGCATCTTTCTTACTAAGTCATAATCAGCTCGATGACCAAGTTTTTCTGGTACATCAATACTTACCTCACCTTTTGCTTTATCAATTTCAACTTTGCAACCTAATCTAGTTAATAACTCCGCCATGTAATCAACATCGGCAATTGCTGGTAAATTTGTAATAATTGTTTCACCAGGCGCAAGTAAGGCAGAGGCCATTAACTTAAGCGCTGAGTTTTTGGCACCAGCAACGGTAACCTTGCCAGATAATCTGGCTCCACCTGCTACTCGAAAGCGTTCCATAATTCCCCATTGTAATTGCTTGAGGTAGGGTGAGGTCATGGTCAACTTAACCCGTATCTACACAAAAACAGGTGATGATGGCACTACCTCACTTGGGGATATGAGCAGAACCTCTAAAAATGATCCACGGATTGAGGCATATGCAACTGTTGATGAAGCAAACTCTTCAATTGGTGTAGTTCTTGCAATTGGTGATATCAAAGATGAAGAGATTAGAAAGCTTTTAATCAGAGTACAAAATGATTTATTTGATGTTGGCGCAGATCTTTGTACCCCAGTTGTTGATAATCCAACCTCAGAGCCATTACGGGTTTTAGAATCACAAATAGATTATCTTGAGACACAAATTGATAAATACAATGAAAGCCTGCAACCACTTCGTTCATTTGTTTTACCATCTGGAACACCGGCTGCTTCGTTGATGCATGTGGCAAGAACTGTAACTAGAAGAGCAGAACGAGCAACTTGGCATGCTATTCACTCATTTGGCGGCGGCGTAAATCCAATCACTGCAAAGTATTTAAATCGCTTATCTGATTTACTTTTTGTACTTGCTCGATATGCAAACAAAGAGATCGGTGATCAACTTTGGGTGCCAGGGGCAAATCGTTAACTAGTAAGTGTGGCTTTGGCAATCTTTAAATCTTTTTCAAAAACTAAAATCTTCGGCCCAGTATTAGTTTGGGATAATGTGGCTTTAATTCCAACAGATAACAATTTTTGCCTAAGCATTTCACCTTCAATATGATTTTTAGGCGAAGCTGCAACCTTTAGCAAACCGTATTGATCATCACTGCCAATTTTCTTATCTCTTTCAACCAGTGAATTATTACTTGAGTATGCCCACCGCAGAATTAATGCCAGTACCCCAACTATAAAGAAGCCAGAGAGTGAAATTAAATATAAATTGTTATTAATTCCGCCGAGCAAATTATTCCCTCACTACTATTTAGTTGGCGTATAAATATTAGTTGGAATTTTCTCCTCCGTTGCTGACTTATGGCAGATTGCTTGAATATTTCCAACCACAATTCCATTCTTAGCAACCGGGGCTGCTGCCTGACCAGTATTTGGGTCGGTCGTAGTTGGCATAAATAATGGTTCATCACTTATCAATAAAATATTTGCATAGGTCTTAGGCCCAAGCTCACCGTATGTTGTGCGCAGACTTCCCAACAAAATTTTTTTATTTAAGTCATTTGGATCTACTCCAGAAACTGTTGATTTAATTTCCCACCATTTACATAAGTAATCAGCGGCCACAATTACCGCACCACATGCATTTGATTCACATTTTTTAACATCTGTTGCTAATCCAATTTTTGCAGAGATAAGACCTAATAACTCTTTGCCAGATGGGATTTTTGCATAAATTCCATTATTTGCCGTAAAGCCAACTGGTGGCCAAACCGGTAAGGGAGAAGGGATCGGAGTTGCCGTTTTCTTAACTCTCTTTTTCTTAACCGGTTTCTTTGTTGGTTTTTTAGTAGATGTTGAAGAAGGTGATGACTGCGCTGTAGAGGTTGATTTTGTAGCAGCAGGTGTTGGAGAAGGCTTTGCGGTTACCGATGGTTTTGGAGTTGGAGTTGCCGCATATGAAGTATCTGAAATTAAAAATATGGATAAAAGTATTGAAATAGCTAATTTAAATTTCATTCTCTGCTCCACTTAAAAGATCTAATTGAAGAAATTAACCCAACAATTAGCCAGATTATAAGAATGATTGCAGTCTTTCCAACCTCCCAGCTGCCAGCAACCTCTTGAGTAGCAAAATCTGCTGGTAGAAATACTGATCTCATTCCTTGGGTTAGCCACTTAAGTGGGAATAGGGCTGCAAATTGTTGCATCCAACTTGGAAGTGAGGTGAAAACAAAAAATACGCCGCTAAAAAATTGCAGAATAATTACGATTGGAGATACCACAGCAGATGCGCCTCGCCCACTCTTTGGCACAACTGAGAATGCAATACCTAAGATTGTTGAACAAGCACTACCAAGAATTACCAGCCAGGTGAAGTTCCACCATAGCGTAGGTGAGGTTGGTAAATTTAAACCAAACATCAAGGTGCCAAATAGAAGCAATAAAGCGGTTTGAATAATCATCAAAATTGTTACTAGTAGTGCCTTACCAATAAAGTATGAAGAGACTGACATTGGGGTTCCGCGTAAGCGCTTTAATGTTCCAAAATCACGCTCCATTGGGATTGTGATGGCAAGTTGCTGAAAACCAGTATTTACTAAACCAGATGCAATCATTCCAGCCACAAAGTACTGGCTAAATGTAACCCCAGGTGCAATTGTGTCTTTAAATACTGTGCCAAATATGAATAATAAAATAACTGGAAAAAATAATGTAAAGACTACAGATTCTCTTTGACGCAAAAACTGTTTAAACTCAAGACTACCTCTGAGTAATCCGATTCGAATTATTTCTTTTAGTGAATTCATTTAAGCTCACCAATCATTCGAAGGTATATCTCTTCTAGGTTTGGCCTTAATACCTGTAGCTCTGGAATTTGGCCGTTAAATTTTTGACTTAATTTCATTACTTCTTCAGTTGGATTTTTACTTAATACCTCTTGTACTTTGCCATTTTCAAGCCAAGTTACCTTAGCTGGTGCGTTATTACGACCGCCTAAAGTATCTGGGGTAGCGATCTCAATAATCTTTCCATCATTAATAACTCCCACTCGATCTGCAAGTGCTTGTGCCTCATCTAAGTAGTGGGTTGTTAGCAGGATGGTTGTGCCCTCAGCTTTTAAGGTTCTAATTAATTCCCAAAATGACCTACGTGCCTCGGGGTCAAAACCGGTGGTTGGTTCATCTAAAAATAAAAGCTCAGGTGAGCCAATAATGCCAAGTGCAACATCAAGTCTTCGCCTTTGTCCACCAGATAACTCTCTTGCTTTGGCGTTAATTTTCTCTCGCAATCCAACTTCATCAATTACCTGTTCAACATTACGAGCCTTTTCATAATAATTTGCAAAGTGAGAAATGGTCTCAATTACTGAAAGATCTGCTGCATCAGCAGTTGATTGCAGAACAATTCCAATTTGATTTCGCCATCGCTGGCCAGCTGCACCCTTTGTTGCCGGGTTAAAACCTAAAACTTTTACTTCACCTGAGTTTGAACTCCGATAGCCCTCTAAAATTTCAACGGTTGTAGTTTTACCAGCACCATTTGGGCCAAGGAGAGCAAATATTTCACCGCGCTCAACCGTTAAATCAATTCCAGCAACTGCTACCTTTTCGCCGTATTTTTTAACAAGGCCACGAACTTCGATTGCAGGGGCAAGGCTCATGGCGACATCTTGCCGTAATTGGTAATAAATACTTAAATTGATTGGGAGAATAATCCTGTGAATAAGCGTAGAGGCAAGCCAAAAGGTAAGGGTAAGCCTTCAATAAATGATGATGAACGGGATCTGACCACATCTAGTGAATCAATTGAAGAACATGATGATGGAATTTTTGTAGTTAGAAAAATTTCTGGTTCGACCTCAAATAAACCATATCGATGTCCAGGATGTGATCAAGTAATCCCAATGGCCACCCCACATACTGTGGCATGGCTAGAGCATGATCAAGAAGGCCGGCGCCACTGGCACAACATGTGTTGGAGTAAGCGAAATTTACGAAAGCCAAAGGTTGAGCGGACTAGAAATGCTCCTAGATACTGAGATTTTAGTTGGCAGAATATTTAATTCCCACTTCTTTAGTTATAGTTAGAAAATGAGTAAGACTTTCACCGCCCAAAATCCGGCAACTGCCCAAAGTGTTGGTAATCCAATAGCTGAGTGGGATTTAGTCCAAACCAGTGCTGCGATTAAAGCTGCTGATTCGATAAAGTCAAAACTTTCTGCCACAAATCCAACTCAACGTGCTGCGGTATTAAATGCCATTGCCGATGCAATTGAAGAGCAAAAAGAAAAATTGGCCGAAATTGCAAATCAAGAGACCGCACTTCCTATGGCTCGCCTAACTGGTGAGGTAATGCGAACTGTTATTCAAATTAGAGCATTTGCTAACTTAGTTAAAAGCGGCGGACATTTGCTGCCAATTATTGATTTAGCAGATCCAAACTTTCTTCCCGTTGCCCGCCCTGATCTTCGTAAATCACAACAACCACTCGGTGTAGTTGCAGTATTTGCCGCCTCTAACTTTCCATTGGCATTCTCAGTTGCAGGCGGTGACACCGCCTCCGCCCTTGCTGCCGGCTGCCCAGTAATTGTTAAAGCTCATCCCTCACATCCAAATACAAGTCAATTAGTTTATGAAGCAGTCATTAAAGGTTTAACTTCACAAGGATTACCAAAAGAGTTATTTGCAATTGTGCAGGGCGTAAACCCGGAGATCACTCACTGGTTAGCTAAGGCACCAGAGATAACTGCAATTGGTTTCACTGGCTCTGGCATGGTTGGAAAATTGTTAATTAAGTTATCTCAGGAAAGAGATGTACCAATTCCAGTTTATGCCGAGATGGGATCTTTAAATCCAGTTTTCTTTACCCCAGGAGCGCTTAATGAAAAAGCAGATGAGTTAGCAAAGGCGGCAATGGATTCTGCCCTTCTTGGCTCTGGTCAATTTTGCACAAAGCCTGGAATTATTGTTGTGCCAGATGATTCAGCCGGAGATAAATTTATTACCCAAGTTGAAAGCTATGTTGCATCCCAAAAGGTTGGACCATTATTAAATAAGGGGATTGCTGGCAGATTTAGTGAAGCAGTTTCAGCTTTAACAAAATCAAAGGGTTTAAAGGTTATCTCTGGCACAAATAATCCAGATGGATTTGGTGTTACGCCAACAATATTTGTAGTTAATTGGTCAGATGTTAAAAATCATCATGATTTGCTGGAAGAACACTTTGGACCAACCTCAGTAATTATTAGAGCACCATTTGATCAATTTTTGACTGTGGCTCATGCGATGGAAGGCCAACTAACCGCAGCCCTTCATGCCGGGCCTGGTGAGAATGTTAAAGATTTAGTAGCTAAGTTAAGTCAGTTAGCCGGAAGAGTAATTTGGAATGGTTTTCCAACTGCAGTATCGGTAACTGCTGCACAAAATCATGGTGGGCAATGGCCAGCATCATCTACCCACACAACCTCTGTTGGCTTAGATGCTTTATACCGTTTTGTTCGCCCAGTTGTTTATCAAAACTTCCCAGATAATCAGCTGCCAGCTGAGTTACAAAACGGAAATCCATTCGGCATTGAGCGGGTTATAAATGGAGAGCGTAGTAATAAAGTAATTAGTTAATTACTTGTAATTAACAACCTTATTTTTAATTGTGCCAATTCCTTCAATTGTGGTCACAATATTTTCGCCACCTTTTAAGTACTTCTCTGGCTTAAAGCCCATACCAACACCTTCAGGTGTTCCAGTATTAACCACATCTCCTGCTTTTAACTCCATAAATTGAGAGATATACCAAATACAGTGATTAATTCCGAAAATTAAATCATTAGTTCGAGAGTTTTGTCTTACCTCACCATCAATAGTGCAGGAAAGAGATAAGTTATTTGGATCTAATTTATTTTTAGCAAGCTCATCTGCGGTCACAATCCATGGACCCATTGGGTTAAATGTTGGGAATGATTTTCCCTTTACCCATTGACCACTTCGCTCAACCTGCCAGTGACGCTCAGAAACATCTTGGGAGATTGTGTAACCAAGGATGTAATCAGATGCTTCCTCTGGTGATTTTAAATAAAGAGCGTTCTTACCAATTACAACACAAAGTTCAACCTCATAATCAGTCTTAAGTGAGTTTGGTGGAACCACGATGTCATCATTTGGTCCAATTACCGTATCTGGTGCTTTCATAAAAATTACTGGCTCAGCAGGGGCAGCCATTCCACTTTCGACGGCATGCTTTGCATAATTTAAGCCAACACAAATTACTTTAGTTGGACGAGCAACTGGTGAACCAATTCGGTAATCAGCAATATTTACCTTTGGCCTGCTACTTAAATCAGCTTTGGCTAATTTTGCAATTGCGCCATTTTCTAACTCAACTCGATTAAAATCACTAACTAAATCATCAACAAAGATTGCCTCAGTATCTGAGACAACTACTGCTGGCTTTTCTTTATTTAACTGACCTAAGCGTGCGATTCTCATAATTCTCACATTTCCATTGAGGTGAAGTTTTGGCTCTAATGAACTAGAATATGAAAACCTTAACATAGGAATTTTCTCAATATTTGAGAGCAGGAAAGGGCGAGCGTGAGCGAAGAGAAGTTTGATCGCCGCAGCCAGTACTGGTTTGGATTAAAAGATAAGGGTGGTTATATCCACCGCGAACGACTTCGCAATCAAGGTTACGCCCCAGATGTTTTTGATGGTCGCCCAGTAATTGGTATTGCAAATACTTGGTCTGAATTAAATCCATGCAATGGATCATTAAATGATGTTGCCGAAGCGGTTAAGCGCGGAGTTTGGGAAGCTGGTGGTTTTCCACTTGAGTTCCCAGCGATGTCACTTAGTGAATCTCTGCAACGACCAACCACGATGTTGTATCGAAACATGCTTGCGATGGAGGTTGAGGAGTTAATTCGTTCTCACCCATTAGATGGTGTAGTGCTACTTGGTAATTGCGATAAGACGCCACCTGGATTGTTAATGGGAGCAGCAAGTGTTGATCTACCAACTTTAATGATTACAGGCGGACCAATGCTTAATGGTCGCTACCACGGTGAAGCGGTTGGCTCTGGCACATTAGTTTGGAAATATAGCGAGCAGGTAAGAAGTGGAAAGATTTCCTTTGAAGAGTTTATGGCGATGGAATCTTGCTCAGCCCGTAGCCAAGGTTCATGTATGACTATGGGAACAGCATCAACAATGGC
>WLSX01000019.1 GCA_009705675.1 Actinomycetota bacterium
GCATTTGGAATATCAATACCGCTTTCGATAATTGTTGTGCAAAGTAATAAATCAAACTCACGATTCCAAAAAGATAAAATTACTTCTTCTAATACCCGCTCATTCATCTGCCCATGGGCAATGCCAATTTTTATTCCAGGTACTAATTTTTTAATCCTTTCAGATACAGATTCAATGCTCTCTACTCGATTATGAATAAAGAAAACTTGCCCGTCACGAAGTAATTCTCTATGTATTGCCGCACTTACTTGTTTTTCATCATATGGTCCAACATAGGTAAGAACTGGGTGACGTTCTTCAGGTGGGGTAGTTATGTTAGACATCTCTCTAATCCCAGTTATTGCCATCTCTAAAGTTCTTGGAATTGGAGTTGCTGACATTGCAAGCACATCTACATTTGTTCTAGCTTTCTTCAACTCTTCTTTATGTTCAACGCCAAATCGTTGCTCTTCATCTACTACCAGTAAGCCAAGATCTGAGAACTCAATATCTTTTGAAAGAAGCCGATGAGTGCCAATAACAACATCAACTGAGCCAGATTTAAGGCCAGCAATAATCTCCTTACTTTCGCTAGCGCTATTAAATCTTGATAACGCTGCAAGGCGAATGGGGAAACCTGAATATCGATTTGAAAATGTATTGAAGTGTTGTTGAACTAACAAAGTAGTTGGAACCAAAATTGCAACCTGCTTGCCATCTTGTACAGCTTTAAATGCTGCCCGTACTGCAATCTCAGTTTTTCCATAACCAACATCTCCACAAACAATGCGATCCATTGGGTTTGGCTTTTCCATATCTCTTTTTACTTCATCGATGGTTGCCTGTTGATCAATAGTCTCAACAAAAGCAAAACTCTCCTCTAACTCTTTTTGCCATGGCGTATCTGGAGAAAATGCAAAGCCAGGTGCACTCATCCGAGCGGCATATAACCGAATTAACTCAGCAGCAATTTGCTTTACAGCTTTTCTAGCTTTGCGCTTACTATTTTGCCAATCTGCACCACCAATTCGATGCAGAGCAGGTGCTTCACCCCCAACATATTTTGTGACCTGTTCTAATGTATCTGTGGGTACGAATAGCCTGTCGGCAGGTTGTCCGCGTTTTGAAGAAGCATATTCAATAACAAGATACTCACGTGAAACCCCATTTGTTGTTCTATTAATTAGCTCAGAGTATCTACCAACTCCATGCTGCTCATGAACGACATAATCACCGCTCTTAAGCTGTAATGGATCAATTGCCTTTTTACGGCGCGAGGGCATTCTTGCCAAATCTTTATCCGATGAGCGTTGGCCAGAAATATCTTTATCAGTGATTACAACAAGCTTGTATTTATCGCTGATAAAGCCATGTTGTAGATCAGACTTGATTAACCTGACTAAATTTGATGCATCATTTGTTTTATGCGCAGTTACTGTTTCGTTTGGAAGATCATTTGAATTTAACAATTCTGTAAGGCGCTTTAGGGTTCCAATGGCTGGTGCTGTATATACAACCTGAAAGCCACTTTTATGCCATTTCTTAATATCTAAAATTGCCTCTTCATACTTACCGGCATAGCTTTCAATACCTTCTAGAAAATCAATTAACTCATCCTCTGGCTTACTGGCATATAGGTTTAAATTTCGAATTAAGAACTCTTGCTTACTTGCAAAATCCTCTATTTCCTCAAGCTGAAAGAAGCCGCCTTTCTTTAACTTCTTACTTAACTCAATTGGGGCAAGAATTTCTTTCTCATCTGACCATGCAAGATTTGACCAAGCAGCGGACAAAAATTCATCATTTGTTGAGATTAGATCAGCAGCCCTAGTTCTAACTCTTGGTTCATCAATTATCCAGATTTGGCATTTACTAGGTAGAAAATCAACTAAGTTTTTGAATTCATCTACAAGCCCTGCGGCTAGTGATTCCATTCCTTCAAATGTAATTCCTTGAATAATTTTTTCAGCAAGCTCATTTATTTCTGGATAATCTTTTCCAAGCTTTATTGCCCTCTCTTTTAATTGATCATCAACTAAAAGCTCTCGGCATGGATAAATTGTTAATTCTGTAGAAACTTTTTCCATGGAACGTTGATCTGATACTGCAAAATAGGAAATTTCTTCAATTTCATCCCCAAAAAAATCAATTCTAATTGGGTGTTCTGTGTCCGCTGGAAATAAATCTAAAATTCCACCTCGAACTGCAAAATCTCCTCGCCTTTCAACAAGGTCTGATCTAATAAAGCCAAACTCGCTTAGTTTTTTGATCAAATCACCCATAATAAATTGATTGTCAACTTTGATTTTTATTTGCGAGTTTTCTAAATTATTTGGAATGATAGGTTGAATAAGAGCTCGAATTGAGCAAACTATAAACTTAATTTGATTGTTACTAATTTGATTTAATGCTTTAAATCGTGCAGTTACCGTATCTGCTTTAGGGCTTAATCTTTCGTGCGGCAAAGTTTCCCAAGCTGGAAAATTTACAACACTAGCTTCTCCCACTAAGGATTTAAGTTCAGCTGTAATTAAATCTGATGATCTGCTAGAGGTTGTTACCAGTAACAGTGGCGTGCTCTGGGCAGCAGCAAGTAATGAATGCGTTGCAGCCGGGGCAACTAAATCCCCTGGGTGGTCTAGGTAATTTTCAATGGGAGATACAAGGATTGATAAAAGATTTAACATAACCCACCTTTCTGTCGCAAAACGCCACATACCCCCACTTCATAAATGAAGGGGGGTGGAGAGGTAATTCTAAGGCCAGTTGTTCGTATCAATAGCCATAAAGATGCGCCTAGTTATTTCAGAACCTGTAATGATTAGGCCATGAGTTCCTCTGCAGATAACGCTGATTTGCGCAATGATGTCCGAAAATTGGCAGATCTACTTGGACAGACAATTGCTAGGCAAGAAAGTAAAGAATTACTTTCACTAGTTGAATCAGTCAGACTTTCAGTACGGGAAGGTCAGCAGGATCAAATATTAAGTAAATTAGATGATTCACAAACAATTTCATTAGTTCGGGCATTTAGTAACTATTTCAATTTAGCAAATGTGGCTGAACAAGTTAATCGTTCTAAAGTTTTAGCAGATGCTCACAGCTCTGGTGGCTCGTGGTTGAAGAAAACTGTAGATAATATTTTACAGGCACAAAAAGATGGCAAAGATTTTGATAAAAAAGAATTACAAGTTTGGGTTGACAATTTTTCAGTCAGACCAGTTTTTACTGCTCATCCAACGGAGGCTGCTCGAAGATCTGTTTTGAGTAAAATGACAACTATCGCTCAACTTCTTGAACAACCCGATAGTCAAATAAAAACCGAACGGCTTGCTGAAACTATTGACCTTTTATGGCAAACAGATGAACTCCGGCTTGGTAGACCAGAACCGCTTGATGAAGCAGTAAATTCGATTTATTACTTAGATGAATTATTAATCCAGACCGTACCAGAAGTATTAGCTGAATTCGCTAATGAAGTTAAAAGATTAGGTATACAACTTTCATTAAACGCTAGACCGCTTTCATTTGGAACATGGATTGGTGGCGATCGAGATGGCAATCCAAATATCACCGCTGAGGTAACAAAGGCGGCAATACTCTTGCAAAATTCTCACTTTACAAGAACTGTATTTGAGCATTTAGATGAGTTAAGGCAAGCACTATCTATTTCCACAAAATTAGCTGGGGTCTCGGCGGAGTTAGAAAAGTCTGTGGCGCAAGATCTTGAAAAGTTACCAGAAATTGAAAATCGTTATCGCCGAATAAATGTTGAAGAACCATACCGCTTAAAGGCAACTGCAATCAGGCATAAATTAGCCTTAACGCAACTCCGTCATGCAAGTGGGCTTCCACATTTTCCAGGTAGAGATTACAAAGACACTGCAGAACTTTTAAATGATCTTGAAATTATGCGCACTTCTCTCATTGCTAATAATGGTCAGCTTATTGCTACCGGCCTACTTGAGAGAATTACCAGAGCAATTAGCGCCTTTGGATTAACACATGCAACGATGGACATTAGAGAACATTCTGGCGTGCATCGCCAACTTTTGAATCAAATATTTTCTAACTTAACTCCTGAACTAATAAATTCGCAATTAGATTCAAAAGAGCAACCAAACCTAGGCAATCTTGATGAAGCATCAGGTAGGTGCTTTAAAACCTTTGTTGCAATGAATGAGTTAATTGATCGCTTTGGACCAGAGGTAATTGAAAGTTACATAATTTCGATGACTAAATCAGCCGATGATGTGATTGCAGCGGTGCTAATCGCAAAAATGGCAGGATTAATCTCAATAAACTCCGGAAAAGAATTTGCAAAAATTGGTTTTGTACCGCTGCTTGAAACTGTTGCCGAGCTCAGGTCAGCCGATAAAATATTGGATGATCTACTAAGTAATAAAAATTACCGTAAAATTGTAAAACTTAGAGGAAACATGCAAGAAGTAATGCTTGGCTACTCAGATTCAAATAAAGATGCCGGCATTACAACAAGTCAGTGGGAAATTCATAAAGCACAACGTAAATTGCGAGATGTTGCAATTAAGCATGGGGTTAAGTTAAGACTGTTTCACGGTCGAGGTGGTTCAGTTGGACGTGGTGGTGGACCAACTTATGATGCGTTAATTGCACTTCCTTGGGGTTCAATTGATGGACAAATAAAAATGACTGAACAAGGTGAGGTAATTTCAGATAAATATGGCTTGCCAGCTCTTGCTAAAGAAAATTTGGAATTAACTCTTGCAGCCGCTCTTGAAGCAACTATTTTGAACCGAAAGCCTCGCCAATCTGCCGGTGACTTAAACAGTTGGAATGATTGTATGGATTTAATAAGTGACGCCGCCTTTGCGGCATATCGAGGCTTGGTTGATCAAACAGATCTGCCAGCATATTTCTATGCTTCAACTCCAGTTGAACAACTTGGTAATATGTTTTTAGGTTCAAGACCTTCAAGAAGACCACAAGACTCCGGTGGACTTGATTCTCTGCGAGCAATTCCGTGGGTATTTGGTTGGACCCAATCACGCCAAATTGTTCCAGGTTGGTATGGGGTTGGCTCTGGCTTAAAAGCTGCTCGTGAAGCAGGTAAGAGTGAATTACTTCAAACACTACTTAAAGATTGGCACTTCTTCCGAACATTTATCAGCAATGTAGAAATGACTTTGGCTAAGACAGATTTAGCTATTGCACAACGTTATGTCAATGAATTAGTTGACCCTTCCCTGCATAAAATATTTGACCAAATAAAGACGGAGTTTGATCTAACAGTTAAAGAGTTACTTCTTATGACCAATAAAACTGAAATTTTAGGCAATCAGCCAATTCTGGCAAGAACTTTGCAAATTCGCGATACCTACCTTGCGCCCCTTCAACTTCTACAAATTTCACTTTTAAAGCGAGTGCGTAACCAAAAAGAGGTAGATCCACTTCTTGCCCGTGCTTTACTTCTGACTATAAATGGAGTTGCAGCAGGCCTACGAAATACTGGATGAAAATACTTAAGAGTTAAAAGCAGTTTGAGCTTTATCTAAACCATTTAAAACTAGTGCTTCAACTGCATCTGCTCCTCTTTGAATAAACTCTGGCATATCTTTTCTCTCTTCTTTTGAAAATGGCTTTAATACAAAATCTGCTGGATCTTGCTCGCCCATAGGCCGGCCAATCCCCATTCGAATTCGATAGTAATCTCCAACTGAAAGCGAAGAGGTGAGAGACTTAAGACCGTTATGCCCATTATCTCCGCCACCTTGTTTAATTCTTAAATTATTAAAAGGTAGATCAAGTTCATCATGAATAACAATTATTTTTTCAATCGGAATCTTGTAAAAGTCGATTAGAGATTTAGCTGGTCCGCCAGTTTCATTCATGAACCCGCGAGATTTTGCTAAAACTAATATCTCACTTGCGCAGTTAACCTCAGATATTTCCATCCGTGATTTATGAGCGCTAAATTTCTGGCTGCCAGAAAGTGAGTCAACAACTAATTGCCCAATATTGTGGCGAGTTTTTTCATAATCAGGCCCAGGATTTCCCAAACCAATTACTAACCAGCGATCAGCCATAAGTTAAGGCTAGCGCCTGCTTACTTCTTTTTGTCCTTCTTATCATCTCCACCAGCAGGTGCAGCGGCAGCAGCAGCATCACCTTCGGCAGGTGTAGCGGCAGCGGCAGCATCACCTTCAGCAGGAGCTGCAACAACTGCAACCTCTTCAACCTCAGCAGATTTAACAGACAAGTGAACAACAATCATCTTTGGATCACTTATTAATTTAACACCCTCAGGTAGAACAACTTCAGCAGCTGCCTTAGATTCACCAGCCACCATGCCTTCCATGCTAAGCATTAAGAATGCAGGAATGTTAGTTACATCTGTCTCAACCTCAATAGAGTTGTTTGTGTGTTCCAAAATACCATCTTGGTCATACTTACCTTCAGTATGAACTGGAACTGAAACAACAACGCGCTCACCGCGACGAACAATTACTAAATCTATGTGTTCTAATAAACCAGTTAATGGATCACGGGATACAGATTTAGGAAGTGTTAACTCTGTGTGATCATCTAAAACAACATCAATCAAAACGTTTGAGGTCTTAAGTGCAATTCCTAACTCACGAGAAGGAAGAGCAACATGTTGTGGCTTCTCACCATGACCATAAATTACTGCCGGAATAAATCCATCACGGCGTGATCTGCGTGATGCGCCTTTGCCAAACTCAGTTCGGCGTGCGCCCTTAATTGAAATCTCAGCCACTTTACTTCTCCCTCGATAACGGTTTTATCCCTCGCGGAACGAAGCGTAAGAGTAGCCAATGAGTAGGTAAAAGGACAAATTGATGGTGCGCCCGCAGGGATTCGAACCCCGAACCTTCTGATCCGAAGTCAGATGCTCTATCCAGTTGAGCTACGGGCGCAAGTTATTTTTAAGTTTAAAAACTGATATTAACTATGCCCATCAAAAAGACTAGTAACTGAACCATCTTCAAAGACCTCTTTGATGGCGCGTCCTAGAAGTGGAGCAATTGAGAGCACGGTTAAATTATCAAATCTACTTTCCTCTGCGATTGGCAAAGTATTTGTGACTACCACCTCTGAGACTCTAGATTTTTTCAATCTATCAATTGCAGGTCCGGACAAAACCGCATGAGTAGCCGCGATAATTACATCTTTCGCACCAGCGTCAATTAACGCATCCACGGCTTTTGTAACAGTTCCAGCCGTGTCAATCATGTCATCAATTACTACGCAGGTCATTCCCTTAACATCACCAACAACTTTTCCAACAGTTGCCTCATTTGGCACCCTAGGATCACGGGTTTTATGGATAAATGCAATGCTGCATCCACCGAGCAATTCACTCCAACGCTCTGCCACTCTTACTCGACCTGAGTCAGGTGAGACAATTACTAAGTTTTTACGGTCAACCTTGCTGCCAACATAATTTGTTAAAAGAGGGAGTGCAAATAGGTGATCAACTGGTCCATCAAAAAATCCTTGAATCTGAGAGGTGTGAAGATCTACGCACATTAGGCGATCTGCACCAGCGGTTTTAAATAAATCTGCCATTAATCTTGCTGAGATTGGCTCACGACCTCGATGTTTTTTATCCTGACGTGCGTAACCATAAAACGGGAGTACTACCGTAATTCGCTTTGCTGATGCACGCTTTAATGCATCGACCATAATTAACTGCTCCATAATTTGTTTATTTACTGGAGCGCAATGGCTTTGTAGTACGAATGCGTCACTTCCACGAACACTCTCTTCAAATCTTATAAATATCTCACCATTAGCAAAGTCATATGCTGATGTCGGTGTAATTGGGATACCAAGTTCGGCGGCAACCTCTTCGGCAAGCTCTGGATAGGCCCGACCAGAGAATAGGCGCAAACTTTTTTCGGAGGTTAAGCGGATTTCATTCAATTTAGCTTCCCCCTCACTGTGGTGAATCTAGGTTAACTCTACTAGAACTTAATCACTCTTTGGCACCAGCTTTTTTTGCTGCCGCTGCAGATTTACTATCTTTTCGCTTTTTAAGTACCCAACCTAAGATATTTACCTGGCGAGCCCTACCAATTCCGATCGCACCAGCAGGAACATCCTCATTAATAAC
>WLSX01000002.1 GCA_009705675.1 Actinomycetota bacterium
CGGATTATTAATCCCAATAAAAAGCTAACCGAACGAGAAATTGCCGCCGCTCAGTTATTAGGTGAGGAATTATTAGACAACGAAGAAATGACTGCAGTTGAGGAGTTAGCACCACAACTAGCAACTGGTGCGCTTAAAGGATTAAAAATTGCTGTCTTGCATGGAAGGCTTTCAAGTGAGGTTAAAGAACAGACCATGAGTGCATTTGCTCGTGGTGAGATCCAAGTATTAGTTGCCACAACTGTAATTGAGGTTGGCGTTGATGTTCCAAACGCATCAATGATGGTAATTATGGATGCTGACCGATTTGGCGTTTCTCAACTTCACCAACTTCGTGGTCGAGTTGGTCGTGGCAGTGTTCCAGGTCTTTGTCTATTAGTAAGTAATGCGCAAGAGGATTCACAAAGTATGAACCGCCTTAGTTCTGTCGCTGCAACATTGGATGGGTTTGAATTAGCCAGAATTGATCTAGAGCAGCGAAAAGAGGGTGATGTACTGGGCCGATCTCAATCTGGTGGCAGATCACATCTAAGATTACTTCGAGTTTTGCGAGATGAAGATTTAATTCAAAGAGCTAGAGAGGTTGCACTTAAAATTTTAGCAATCAATTCAAATCTAGATCACTTACCAGAGTTAAAAAATGAGGTTGCAAAATTACAAAGTGATGAAGCAGCAAGATTTATGGATAAATCATGAGTATGCGAATTATTGCCGGTATCGGTAAGGGAAGAAAATTATTTTCTCCTCCCTCAATTACCAGGCCAACCTCTGATCGTGCCCGGGAAGGATTATTTTCATCATTGATTTCAACATTTACTTCATTAGAGGGACTGCATTTCTTAGATCTCTTTGCTGGTTCTGGTGCAGTTGGAGTAGAGGCACTCTCACGTGGTGCTGCTTTGGTAGAGGCGGTGGAGAGCAATTCAGTTAGCGCAGATGTTTGTAAACAAAATTTCGAATTGCTAAATAATCAGCCTGAAGTCGGCAAATTTAAAGTTCATTGTAAAACTACCTTTGAATTCTTAAACCATACCGCTAGTGAACCTTATGAAATTATTTACATAGATCCACCATATGAGGTAGCAAATTCGGAAATTGAGAAAATACTGAAAAAAATACTTACTTTAAATTTGTTAAATAAACATGGAGTAGTTGCAATTGAGCGAGATGGAAAAGTTAAATCATTTATCTGGCCTGATGGATTTACTGAGGTGAAGGTTCGCTCATATGGTGCCGGCAGTATTCATTATGGCGCGCTAACTGAGCGCACAGCGTGAGAGAAAATGGCTAACTTAGCAATTAGTTGCTAGCGTTTTAACCATGAGACGTGTTGTTTGTCCTGGATCTTTTGATCCAATCACTAATGGGCACCTAGATATTATCGCTAGGGCCTGTACATTATTTGATGAGGTGGTAATTGCTGTTTTAGTTAATCAAACAAAGAGCTCTTTATTTACCGTCGAAGAGCGAATTGAAATGATCAAAGAGGTAACTACTCGGTATAAGAATGTCACGGTAGATTCTTGGTCTGGCTTACTTGTTGATTACTGCAGAGCGAATAAAATTCCAACAATTGTTAAAGGATTGCGGGCAGTCAGCGATTTTGATTATGAGCTTCAAATGAGCCAGGTAAATCTTCAACTACAAGGGGTTGAGACACTCTTTATGTCCACCGCCCCATCACATTCATTTTTGTCTTCTTCTCTAGTTAAAGAGATTGCAAGTTATGGTGGGGATGTATCGGCATATATGCCCGCTGCGATCGTTGATAAGTTAAAATCTAGACTTGACCGGAAGGAATAGCGATGGATGTAGTTGAGAGTTTAGAATCAGCAATTGCTGCTGTTGAGGAAGCTCGTTCTGTTCCACTTTCGGCTTCCTGCGTTATAAATCGAAGTGAGATGCTGCAGTTATTAGATCGAATAAAAGTTTCTTTTCCAAACGATCTAGCAAAGGCAATATCTATTCAACGTGAAAAAGAAGATATTTTAGAGGATGCGCATGAACAAGCAGATGCAATTATTGCTCAAGCACGGGATGAAGTAGCAAGACTGGTAGAACAAACCACAATTGTTTCATCTGCCCGTAAAGAGGCAACTCGTATTTTGGCTGATGCTAATGCTGATAGCAAGAAGGATCGAGAAGAGATTGAGGCATATATTGACTCAAGACTTGCAACTTTAGAGGTTATTCTAAATAAGACTCTAGATGTTATTAGTAAAGGCCGAGATCAATTAGGTGGAGCTGATACAAAACACGCACTCTCTACTTTAAATAAGTAGTTCATGGCTCGTTCAATATTTATCTTCAATACCCATGATCTGCCACACCGCGCTGGTGAGATGCGTGAGTACGAGCTAGATCTAAAGATTACTGAATCGGTAGGTGTTGATTTACTTTCAGTAAAGCCTGGTGAGGTAATTGAGCTAGATCTTAGAATCCAATCTGTCGATGAAGGCGTGCTTGCAACTGGGCAGGTAGTAGCAACTGCTACCGGGGAGTGCACCAGGTGTCTTGAACCGATCCAGTGGCCAATTAATGAGAGCTTTACTGAGCTTTACTACTACGAGAGCGCCGCAAGTAAAAGTGGGGGAAAGAAAAAAGGTAAAGAGAGATCTCGCAAAGAAGAGGAAATTGATTTAGAAGAAGATGATTTAAGTTTTATGGTTGGCGATGAGATTGATTTAGAACTTGCTATCAGAGATGCAGTTATTTTGAATTTGGATATTAATCCGCTCTGTACTGAAGATTGTGCAGGTCTATGCCCGGGATGTGGTGAGAAATGGATCAATCTGCCAGTAGATCACGCCCACACCCCAGATGACCCGAGATGGTCAGCCCTGAAGGATTTTCCGCTTAAAAGCTAAGCCGTTTTTACAACTACGAACTTTTCGTAGATAATTCTCACCTGCACAAAGTGCATTCATAAAGGAGTAAAAACCATGCCAGTACCAAAGCGAAAAATGTCGCGAGCACGCACTCGCTCTCGTCGCAGCATGTGGAAGACAACTCCAGCACACCTTGCAACATGTGAACAATGTCAGCAACCTAAATTGCAACACACTGCATGTCCTACCTGTGGAACTTATAACCGTCGCCAGGTTTTAGAGGTCTGATCTGTACTCTGGCCTAACCGAGCAACTCGGAATTTCGGTTAAGGATGAGTTGCTTGAACTTGCACTAACTCACCGCTCTTTTTCTTATGAAGCTGGTGGAATCCCAACAAATGAGCGCTTAGAGTTTTTAGGTGATTCAGTTCTTGGATTAATTGTTACTGACGAGCTTTATAAAAAGTTTCCAGATTTAGATGAAAGTAGATTAAGTCCACTGCGCTCTGGGGTTGTAAACATGAGAGCACTTGCCCAAATTGCCCGTGATCTTAAATTAGGTGAGTTTCTTCGAATTGGTAAGGGAGAAGAAAGCACTAACGGTAGAGATAAGAATTCAATTCTGGCAGATTCATTAGAAGCATTAGTTGGTGCAATTTATCTAGAACATGGTTACACAAAAAGTGCACAAATTGTTTTAAAGTGGATAGCTCCAGCAATTGCTAATGCGACTACACAAGGTGCTGGCCTTGATGGCAAAACGGCACTACAAGAACTTGCTGCGACTTTAAATCTTTCTGCACCCGAGTATGAAATAACCGAGTCTGGGCCAGACCATGACAAAAGTTTTGTTGCTGCGGCGATCTTAAGTGGTGAAAAATTTCCAACTGGACATGGAAAAAGTAAGCGAGAGGCTGAGCAAGCGGCAGCAAAAATTGCTCATGAACTTTTAAGCATTAGAAGTAATAAAAAGTAGTAAATTCTAAAAAGTAATGCCAGAGTTACCAGAGGTTGAAACCGTCCGTGCTGGACTAGAAAGCTATGTAATTGGCAGAAAAATAACTGAAGCAAGTAGTTTTCACTCACGGGCAATTAAACCTGATTCAATCGCACCTCTTTCAGCTCTTGTTGGAGCGAAAATTAAGTCGGTAAACCGACGGGGTAAATTTCTTTGGCTCGGACTTGATCGAGATTTCACCTTAGCTGCCCACCTTGGAATGAGCGGTCAATTACTTGTTCAACCTAGCAACTACCCAGCCCAAACACACCTAAGAGCAAAGTTAAGTATTAATAGCCTGAAATTTAGCAAGGGGAAAGCAGATGAGATTAGATTTATTGATCAACGGACATTTGGTTGGTTGTCAGTAGAGGAACTAAATAATGGTGTGCCAACTTCAGCCTGCCATATTGCATATGATCCATTTGAACCAGAATTTAACCCTAAGCAAGTAGTTGCAAAAATTAAGGCGAAAAGAACTTCAATTAAAACCGCAATTCTAAATCAAGAGGTCATAAGTGGTATTGGAAATATATATGCAGATGAGTCACTTTGGCGGGCAAAGATACATCCGGAGATTATTTGTGAAGATTTATCTGATGGAGAGATAAGAAAAGTAATTTCGTCAGCAGTTTCGGTCATGAAATCTGCAATTAAAGCCGGCGGCACATCCTTTGATGAGCAGTATAAAAATGTAAATGGTGAGAGTGGTTACTTTTCTAGGTCTCTGAGCGTTTATGGGCGCCAAGGTGAGCCATGTTCCAGGTGCCGCACACCAATTGCCAGAATCGCCTTTGCTAATCGCTCCTCCCATTTTTGCCCGCGTTGCCAACGTTAGGTAGCACCGATTTCAACCCATTTTTAGATAGGTTTGCGCCTATGTACAGTGATTGGGCGAAGCTATGTATTTAAAGAGTATGAACCTAAAGGGGTTCAAATCCTTTGCCTCATCAACAACCCTAAACTTTGAGCAAGGTATTACCTGCGTGGTTGGACCAAATGGTTCTGGTAAATCAAATGTAGTTGACGCACTTTCTTGGGTTATGGGAGAGCAAGGTGCTAAGTCACTGCGCGGTGGAAAAATGGAAGATGTTATTTTTGCCGGTACCTCAGGTCGAGCACCATTAGGTCGCGCTGAAGTTTCAGTAACAATTGATAATGCAGATGGGGTACTGCCAATCGATTTTTCTGAAGTAACTATTACTCGTGTTTTATTTAGGAACGGATCATCTGAGTATTTATTAAATGGCGAAACCACCAGGTTATTAGATATCCAAGAACTACTGAGTGATAGTGGAATTGGCCGGGAGATGCATGTAATTGTTGGACAAGGACAGTTAGATGCAATTTTATTAGCAAACCCAGAGGAGCGAAGAGCATTTATTGAAGAGGCAGCAGGTGTGCTTAAGCACCGAAAGCGTAAAGAGAAGGCGCTGCGGAAATTAGATTCAATGCAGACAAACCTTGCGCGTATTCAAGATCTAACAGTTGAACTTCGTCGTCAACTTCGACCACTCGGCAAGCAAGCTGAGGTTGCACGTAAAGCAACGGTAATTCAATCTGATGTTAGAGATGCCAGATTACGTTTACTGGCTGAAGATCTTGTTCGGATGCGCTCTGAGATGGATGTTGAGGTTGCAGATGAAACTGTATTACGTGAGCGAAAAGAACAGGTTGAGCGGGAATTAAATACCGCACGCACTCGAGAGATTGAATTAGATGCAATTGCCGCAAGTGAAAATCCACAGTTAATCACTGCTCAAGAGAATTTTTACCGATTGACTTCACAACGTGAGCAAATACGTGGTGTGCAAAATCTATCTTCAGAGCGAGCAAGATTTTTAGCCGAAGAGGCTGAAGAAGCAAAAGCAACTGGCCGTGATCCTAAAGCATTAGAGGATGAAGCAAAATTACTGCGCACTGAAGAATCAACTTTGGCAAGTCAGGTTCGAATTTCCCAAGAGCAGCTAACTGTTGATTCAAACTCACTAAAAGCAATTGAAGATCAATTAGCACTTGAAGAAAACCGAGTTTCAGCATCTCTGCGAGCGATTGCAGATCAACGTGAAGGAACAGCACGCCAAGAAGGACATATCAATGGTTTGCGTTCTCGAATTGATGCAACAATGGGAGAGATAAGTCGTTTAACTGAGGCTAAGAATTCAGCAGAGAATAGATTAAAAAGTTATCGAGAAAGTTTTGCAATAATTGAAACTCAAATTTCATCCTTAACAGCCTCTGAACCTGGCTTAGATGGGATATTTAATAAATTAAAGATAGATTTAAAAGCGGCAGAAGGTGAAATAAAAGTACTTACTGAAAAACTGCAATCAACTGAAAAACTACGTGCTGGCTCACTCGGTAGATTAACTGCATTCAAAGAAATTACTGATTTGGTTCAATCATCTGCGAATGCTGATTTGATTGAAAAGATCTCAGTTTTGACCTCAAATTGTGAGGTTGAGGTAACTAAAGTTTCAGCAGATTGTGATCGAATTAAGTTTGAGTTAAGTACCTCTCAAGATAGCTTTAATAATGTTAATAAAGAGTATGAAACAGCACTTTCAAAACTAAATGATTCAGATGCGGCAATGACTGGCTATGCTGAACAATTAGCAGTTGCTGGCCAAAATGTTAAGAACTCAAGTGAGGAAGCGGACCGATTAATAACTGCATTAAATGCTGCAAATGAACAACGCACCTTTGATGAACGAGATCTCGCCGCAGCAATTGCTCAATTTGAATCACACCAGACTCCAGTGGAGCCAGATTTAACTCATCTAGAGGATCTTCGCTCACAGGTCTCTGCCGCAAGATCCAAAGAGGTTGAAGCAAGATTAAATCTTCGAACAATTGAAGAGCGAAAAGATGCGGTAGAGCAGCGCGCTATTGCATTAGAGAATCAAGCAAGGTCAGAGCGAGAGGCAGCATCTAAATCAATTTCACGCCGTGAAAATCGTGCTCAAGCGGCGATAACTGCGCAAGAGATTGCAGACACCGCTTATGAAGCACTGATTCAAATTGAGCTTTCAATTTCACGTGCTGGAGCAGAGCGCGAGCGGTTAGAGATTTCAAGATCACAACGTGAGGGTGAGATATTAAGTTTGCGCACAATTAGTCGAGAATTAGCAATTGAATTAGAACGACTAACTTCAAGCGTTCATAAGGATGAGATTGCTCGAGCGGAGCAGCGTCTACGCATTGAGCAACTTGAAACCAAGGCGGTTGAAGAGCTTGGAATTGATGTGCAGACGCTTATGAATGAGTATGGACCAAATAATGATGTACCAACATTTTATGAAAATGAAAATGGTGAGTTTGTTCCTGGTGATTTGATTCCATACCGAAGAGATCAACAGGAAAAGAGATTGGCACAAGCTGAACGATCCTTAGCCTTACTTGGCAAGATCAACCCGTTAGCACTTGAAGAGTACTCATCCCTTGAAGAACGCTTGCGTTATCTTGCTGAACAATTAGAAGATTTAAAGAAGACTAAGAAAGATTTGCTAGATATCATTAAAGAGGTTGATGATCGAGTTCAACAGATCTTTACTCAAGCATACGAAGATACTGCTAGAGAATTTGAACTCGTATTTGCCAGGTTATTCCCTGGTGGTGATGGCAAATTAATACTTACAAACCCTTCAGACATGTTGACATCTGGTGTTGATGTTGAGGCTAGACCTCCCGGAAAGAGGGTTAAGAGGTTGTCATTGTTATCAGGAGGCGAAAGATCTTTAGTCGCGGTTGCATTGTTAATTGCAATTTTTAAAGCTAGACCTTCACCGTTTTATGTAATGGATGAGGTTGAAGCTGCTCTTGATGACACAAACTTAGGCCGCTTACTTGGAGTTTTCGAGGAGTTAAGAGAGAAATCTCAGTTAATTATTATCACTCACCAAAAACGAACTATGGAAATTGCTGATGCACTTTACGGTGTGACCATGCGCGGTGATGGAGTTAGCGAGGTCATCTCGCAGCGTATCCGTGAAGTTGACGCTGTTTCTTAAATAGTAATGAGTTTATTTAAACGTTTAGTTTCATCCCTTCGTTCTGGATCAATATCCGCTGATGAGTGGGATCAAATTCGCTCAAATTTGATTTCATCAGACTTAGGTGTGAAATTAGTTGATGAGGTAATCGAAAAAGTGAAATCTGCTAAGTCAGATGATGCAAAAACTGCTATTTCCCAGGTTGTAAATAACTGGTTAAGCGATAAAAATAGAAAGCTACCTGAAAAATCTACTCGAGTTAATACGATATTAGTTGTTGGTGTAAATGGAACTGGAAAGACAACATCTGTTGCAAAATTAGCAAATAGATTAAAAAATGATGGGAATACAGTTTTATTAGCTGCGGCAGATACCTTTAGAGCAGCTGCAACAGATCAGTTACAAACTTGGGCAACTCGAATAGGAGTTGAGGTTGTAACAGGTGCAGTAAATAGTGATCCGGCATCGGTGGCATTTTCAGCCATCGGCAAGGCTTCTGAATCAAATATTAATTATTTGATAGTAGATACAGCAGGCAGATTACATACTAAGCAGAATCTAATGGATGAACTTGGCAAAGTTATTCGAGTGATAGAAAAAACCTCACCAGTTGATGAGATCCTTCTTGTCATTGATGCCACTACTGGTCAAAATGGGATTAACCAAGCGTTAACATTTATTGAAGCAGTTAATGTAACTGGCTTAATAATTACTAAGCTGGATGGATCTGCAAAGGGCGGGGTAGCTCTAGCAATTGAAAAACTAACCTCTGTTCCGATCAAATTCATTGGCACGGGGGAGGCTATTTCAGATTTTGCCCCGTTTGATCCGGGGTCATATATCGCTAGTCTATTTGACTAAGTAACATGCATTTAACAATCAAGGTAAAACTGTCACCCGCCTGAAATCTAATTAGGCACCTGATTTAACTCAGCCTGAGCATAGTTACTCCATCTCAATGGCGAGGTTTTATTTAACAATTATTAATTGATTTAATAATTAAGCAACGGAGATTTAATGGGCGAAATAGTACTTAATACCGGGGACACTGCTTGGGTTTTAGCAAGTACCGCGTTAGTTCTTTTAATGACACCAGGTCTTGCCCTCTTCTATGGTGGCATGGTCAGAGCAAAGAGTGTTCTAAATATGATGTTAATGTCGATGGTAACTATTGGAATTGTAA
Organism: Actinomycetota bacterium; assembly: GCA_009705675.1. The sequence continues at coordinate 9,001 of WLSX01000002.1, forward strand.
GCGTGCTGTGGGTTATCTATGGTTTCAAATTAGCTTTTGGCTATGAAGCAAACTCACAATGGTATGGCGCAATTTCGTTATCAGGATTAGGTAGTGCAGTAAATGAATTAACAAATAATGGCGGCGTATATCCGATTCCATTACTTGCTTTTGCAGCCTTCCAGTTAATGTTTGCGATTATTACCCCAGCACTTATCTCAGGTGCTATCGCGGATCGAACTAAGTTCACTGCATGGGCAGTTTTTGTAACTATTTGGGTAACAGTTGTTTACTTCCCAGTTGCTCACTGGGTATTTGCCTTTGGCAATAAAGTTGGCGATACCGTTACTGGTGCAGGATTTTTAGCAGCAAGAGGTGTTGAGGACTTTGCGGGTGGAACTGCGGTCCACATAAACGCAGGTGCTGCTGGCTTAGCACTAGCAATAGTTTTGGGTAAAAGAGTTGGTTGGCGCAGAGAGTCGATGCGACCACACTCAATGCCTCTAGTTTTAATTGGTGCTGGTCTGCTTTGGTTTGGTTGGTTTGGCTTTAATGCTGGATCTGCCCTTGGTGCAAATGGAGTAGCAGCGCTTGCGCTAATTAATACTCAGGTTGCAACTGCAGCTGCAGCACTTGGCTGGTTATTAGTTGAAAAAATTCGTGATGGGCATCCAACATCATTAGGAGTAGCTTCCGGTGCGGTAGCTGGATTAGTTGCGATTACTCCGGCGTGTGCATTTGTTGCTCCATGGGCAGCGGTAGTAATCGGATTACTTGCCGGAATATTCTGCGCATTAGCTGTTGGACTTAAGTACATGTTTAATGTTGATGACTCTCTCGATGTTGTTGGCGTTCACCTAGTTGGTGGATTATGGGGCTGCTTATCAATTGGTCTATTTGGTAGTAGCACAATAAATAGCCTAGGACTAGATGGAATCTTTTATGGCGGAGGAACCACTTTGCTTGGTAAGCAGGCATTTGGTGCTTTCTTTGTGCTTGCATACTCATTTATTGTCACTTTAATTATTGGATTTATAATTAATAAGACAATTGGCTTTAGAGTTAAGCCAGAGGCAGAGGTCGCCGGTATTGATTACGATCAACATGCTGAGACTGGTTACGAATTAACATCTAGCTCAAGAGGGGGGTTTTAATACATGAAGCTAATCACTGCAATTATTAAGCCACAAAAACTTGATGAAGTTAAAGAAGCTTTGGTCGGTGCCGGAATAACTGGCATGACCGTCTCTGAAGCAAAGGGATTCGGCCGCCAGTTAGGTTTAACTGAGGTTTATCGTGGCGCACAATATAAAGTTGATCTAATTCCAAAGATCAGACTTGAGGTTTTAGTGAGTTCTAAAATTGCTGATAAAGCAATTAAAGTAATTACTGAAGCTGCCCGGACTGGAAATATTGGTGATGGCAAAGTATGGGCTACACCAGTTGATTCAGTTACTCGTGTTCGCACTGGAGAAAGTGGCGAAGAGGCTATCTAAATAAAATGTAAGATGCCTCCATGTTTGAAGCGTTAGGCCAGAGACTTAGTTCAATATTCTCTGGCCTGCGCGGTAAAGTCTCAGATTCAGATCTAATCGACTTCACCGCACAGATCAAGACCGCTTTACTTGAGTCAGATGTTGCACTTGAGGTCGCCGAAAGTTTTTCAAATAAAATATTAGAAAAATGTAAATCACAATCTGATGAAATAAATAAGAGCACTAATCCTGCAGCTAGAATCTTTGAAATTGTTAATAGTGAACTAACTCAAGTATTAGGTGGCTCAGCACGTAGACTTAAGTTTGCTAAAACAGCGCCAACGGTAATCTTACTTACCGGTTTGCAAGGTGCCGGTAAGACCTCTTTGGCTGGGAAACTTGCTTACTATTTAAAATCACAAGGTAATACACCTCTATTAGTTGCTTCAGATCTACAAAGACCAAATGCGGTAACTCAATTACAGGTTGTTGGCGAATCAATAAAGGTTCCAGTATTTGCACCTGAGGGTGGGAATGGCTCAGGAGATCCAATTGAGGTTGCAAAAGCAGGAGTTAAGTTTGCTAAGGATAAGTTACATAACTTTGTAATTATAGATACTGCTGGTCGCACCGGCGTTGATCAAGTACTTATGCAACAGGTAATTGATATAAGAGATTCAATCAAACCTGATGAAATCTTCTTTGTGGTCGATGCGATGATCGGACAGGATGCAGTTAGAACAGCAAAAGCATTTCTAGATGGTGTTGGTTTTGATGCTGTGATATTAACAAAATTAGATGGTGATGCCAGAGGTGGAGCAGCATTATCAATTGTTGAGTTAACTGGTAAGCCGATTATTTTTGCAGCGACCGGTGAGAAAGTTACCGATTTTGATCTTTTCTATCCAGATCGGATGTCTTCGCGAATCCTTGGGATGGGAGATGTGGCTTCCCTTGCTGAGCAGGCACAACGAGCAATGCCACAGGAAACTTCTAAAAAATTAGAGGATAAATTTATAAAGGGCGAAGAGTTTACATTTGATGATTTTTTATCCCAGCTTGAAGCGATGAAAAATATGGGAAGCATGAGTAAGTTAATGGGCTTATTGCCTGGTGCTGCTGGCATGAAGAAACAAATCGAAAACTTTGATGAATCTGAATTGGTAAGAACTCGAGCAATTATTGAATCTATGACCCCACTTGAAAGAAATAACCCCAAAGTCTTAAATGGTTCACGAAGGGCTCGAATTGCACGGGGAAGTGGCAGAGCAATATCTGAGATTAATTCTTTAGTTGAACGATTCTCACAAGCACAAAAGGTAATGAAACAAATGCGGGGCGGAGCAAATATTCCTGGTATGGGTTCGCTAGCTGGAATGAGTAATTTGCCTAAACCGCAGCAAACAAATTCACCTAAGAAAAAATCACGATCAGGCAACCCAGCAAAGCGGGCAATTGAGGAGGGGATCTAGGCCAATTTGGGTTTGTAGCCCACTGCTGGCAAGATTAGCCCCCTGCGAATGGGACCCTCTAACCCATAGCAATATTTATCCGCAAGGTTAGCTCTGGATGTAAACGCCCCCGCTGTTTACGAAAGAATAAGCCGATTAATTTTCTATAGGGAGTTCTGTGTCAGTAAAGATTAAGTTAATGCGTCTTGGCAAGATCCGCACACCACATTATCGAATTGTGATTGCAGATTCTCGTTCTGCTCGTAACTCAAAAGCGATTGAAGAGATTGGTCGTTACTCACCCGCATCTGAGCCATCATTAATTGAGGTTAATTCAGACCGTGTGCAGTATTGGCTAGGTGTTGGTGCACAACCAACTGAAGCAGTTACTGCTCTTCTTAAGATCACTGGTGATTACCAAAAAGCGAATGGCCTGCCAGGTAGCGAGGGAACATTAAAGCCACAACCAGCTCGAGTTGATAAGCGAGTTGCTTACGAAGCAGCTGTTAAAGAGGCGATGAATGAACCTGCAGATGGTGCAACAACTTTAAAGAAGAAAGCTGCTGAGCGTTTAGCTGCAAAGGCTGCACCAGTTGTTGAAGAAACTCCAGTTGCTGAAGCTGCACCAGTTGTTGAAGAGACTCCAGTTGCTGAAGCTGCGCCAGTTGCCGAAGAGGTAGCGGTAGAGGCTGCAGTAGAAGAAACCCCACAAGCTTAAGTAATTTAATACTCATGCTTAAGAAGGGTTCATTCCTTCGAGAATTACCAGTAATAGTTGTTGCTGCTCTGATTGTCTCAATTTTGGTTAAAACCTTTTTAATTCACTTTTTCTATATTCCATCTGGATCAATGGAAAATACTTTGCAGGTTGGCGACCGAATTGCGGTAAATAAATTCGGCGCTTTATTTACCGATATAAAAAGGGGTGAAGTTGTAGTTTTTGCCGATCCTGATAATTGGCTTGGGGGTTCAGATAACTCAGGTAATTCTGGAATAAGTGGAGTGATTAAAACCGGATTAATTACCGTGGGCGTATTGCCAGATCCAGCAAAACAATTTCTGATTAAGCGAGTAATCGGCGTTGGTGGAGATAATGTAATTTGCTGCGATAAGGCTGGAAAACTTCAAGTAAATGGAGTTTCAATTACCGAGCCTTATATATATGCCGGAGATAAGCCAAGTGAAACTCAATTTAATGTCCAGATTCCAAACGGATTTATCTGGGTGATGGGTGATCATCGCTCAGCAAGTGCCGATTCAAGATTTCATCCAGATAGTGCAAATAATGGAATGGTTCCACAGAGCAAAGTTGTTGGTAGAGCTGTATTTATTGTTTGGCCATTCACAGATATTGGTTTATTACCTAAAGGTAGTGATTTAAAGAAGATTCCAGTAAAACAGCTTCCTTAATTTAATGATTGAACAAACTCTGCTTAAGGCAGGAATCAAAAATATTGCAGGCGTTGATGAAGCAGGTCGTGGCCCTTGTGCTGGCCCATTAGTTTTAGCATCAGTTATATTAAAAGATCCACTATCTAAGGCATTAAAAGAAGTTAGAGATTCTAAAGAGTTGAGCGAAGCTAAGCGTGAAGAATTATTTGACGTAGTAATTGATAATTCACTTGCTTACTCAATAATTGAGGTTTCAGTAGATGAAATCGATACTATTGGTTTGCATAAATGTAATATAGAAGGAATGCGCCGAGCTATTAATGCGCTAGAGGTAACACCAGATTATGTATTAACTGATGGATATCCAATTCCCGGACTGACTACGCCAAATCTAGCTGTTTGGAAAGGTGATCAAGTCGCTATTTCTATCAGCGCTGCCTCAATTCTGGCCAAGGTTTATCGTGATCGCATAATGATTAAGTTAGATAAAGAATTTCCAAAATATGGCTTAGCAAATCACAAAGGGTATATAACTGCGTCACACACCGCAGCAATAAAGGAGTTTGGGGTGCTTCCAATTCACCGTAAATCCTTTGCAAATATTGCCGCACTTCTTTAAGAACAAGTAATTCACAATTTAATCCTTACTTACCTGAGCATCGCAATGTTTAGGTAAGTTACCTACGTGCTAAGTGAATCTGAAGCAAGATTGATCTTGTTCTCATGCATTGAGCCTGCTGATAATTTCTGGAGTAATGAGATATCCAATTTCAGTGCAGTAGATGTATTACAACGCATTTTGAGTGGTAAAAATTATTTCAAGCGAGCTGATATTTTAGGTCTGCAGGCAATTATTTCAAAGATTGATCTATCTAACTTAAAGAAAGAGTTAATTGACGCAGGCTCCACATTACTAACACCAGAAGATTCAGATTGGCCCATACCCCTTAATGATCTTCAATCACCTCCAATTGCGTTAGTACTTAAAGGCGATAGAGGTATCTTAAATAATCTTGATAAATCAATCTCAATTGTTGGTAGTAGAAAACCAACTAGCTACGGAGATCAGATTGCAAAGTCTTTAGCAATTGGGGCAGTTAAGCAGGATTTAATTGTAGTAAGTGGTGGTGCCTATGGAATTGATACCGCATCCCATATTGGGGCGCTAGCCGGTGGTGGTAAAACTATTTGCGTGTTGGCTGGGGGAATAAACCACTTATACCCACCCGAAAATAAAAAATTATTTAATCAAATCACTGCCTCTGGCCTTTTAATATCTGAGGTAATGCCAAATGTTAATTCCAAGCCGCACAGATTTCTGATAAGAAATCGTTTAATCGCTGCATTATCAAGAGCAACTGTTGTAGTGGAGGCTGAGTTTGTCAGTGGGTCAATTAGAACAGCACGGGATGCAGCGGAGATATTTAGGCCAGTATTTGCAATTCCTGGCGAAGTTACATCTTCCCTAAGCGCAGGGTGCCATCGCTTAATTGCCGAGCGAATTGCAGATATTGCTACCAACTTAGATGAGATATTGGAGATTATTACGCCACTGCAATTAAGGTAATCAAAAAGGTGAGAGAATAGCTCTGATGAGTGATTTCAAAGCAGGCTTTGTTGCAATTGTTGGCCGCCCTAACACTGGTAAATCTACCTTGGTAAATGCTCTAGTTGGCACCAAGATAGTTATTACTTCACACCACCCAAATACAACCAGAAATCCAATCCGAGGAATCATTAACAAAGAAAATTTTCAAATGATTGTTGTGGATACACCTGGAATGCATAAGCCAAAAAATGCCCTTGGAAATAGATTAAATACTATGGTTAATGAAAACATAGCCTCAACAGATGCAGTTGTCATTTGCATGCCAGCAAATGAAGATATCGGGGCCGGTGATGAATATATTGCAAAGCAAATTAAATCTCACATGCCAGTATTTTTAGTAGTTACCAAGGTCGATACGGTTTCAAAGTCAGATCTTGCCGCAAAGTTAGTGCAAGTAACAGAATTTACCGATCGTTTAAAACTCTCCTGTGCTGAGATTGTGCCAATATCAGCAAAAAATCTTGAACAAACTGATTTATTACTAGATTTGCTCTCGAAAAAACTACCCGCCTCACCTGCTCTTTATCCAACTGATATTACAACTGATCAGGCAGAGGAGTTAATGTTTGCAGATTTAATTAGAGAGGCAGCGATTGAAGAGCTTTATGAGGAGTTACCTCACTCAGTTATGGTCACAATTGATGAGATGGCTGAGCGAGATGGTGGAAAGATATTTGATATTAATGCCACATTACATGTTGAGCGTGATAGCCAAAAGGGAATTATTATTGGACCCCAGGGTAGTAAATTAAAGGCAATCGGCACCCTTGCTCGTAAATCAATTGAAAACTTAGTTGGTATGCAAGTTTTTTTGCAAATTCATGTAAAGGTTTCTAAAGAGTGGCAGAAGGATCCAAAGTTACTAGCCAGACTTGGATTTACCGACTCACTTTCCGACTAGCAAAGTAAGAACCAATAAGTACTAATGGAAGACCAAGAACAATTCCAAGCGTTAGTGGCTCACCAAGCAAAATTACGCCAAGTAAAACTGCTACAGCAGTGTTTAGATAGGTAACAAGGGAGGCTCTAGGAGGTCCAACCTCCACAATTACTTTAAAGAATAAAATAAATGCAGCTGCAGTACATAAAATACCTAAACCTAATACTGAACCGATGACTTCAATTGACGGTGTTTTCTTTGGCCAACTAATAATGGCAAAAGGCAAATAAACAAAGGATGTAATGATCATTGCCCAGGTGTTAAGTGCTAAGCCGGGAACTTGCGGAATCTTGCGATTAACCATATTAATTGCATAGGCATATCCCATTGCCGCAAGAAGCACCATGCTAATTGAAATAATGTCTTGTCTTCCACTTAACGATTCAATACCGACGACTGCGACTACACCGATGAATCCGATAATTAATCCAAAGAGTCTAGATTTGTGCCAAACTGTGTGGTCGCCAAATATTGAAGCAAGTATCGCTGCCCAGATAGGCACAGTTGCAACAAGTAAGCCGGTTAGACCAGAGGTTATTTTTTGCTCAGCATTTGTAATCAGATACCAAGGGCCAATTAACTCTGTGACTGTATAGAGAAGTAAAAGTGGCCAATACTGCCTAGCAATGAAAAAAGTTCTCCGCTTTAAAGCTATCGGCAGCAGAACAAGTGCACCAATTAGAACTCTTAAGAAGACAATAGAGGATGGTGACATCTCTTCTACTGCAACTTTTAAGAATAGATAGGGGATTCCCCATAGAAAACCAAGTAGAGCAAATCGGCCCCATCCAGATTTAGTCAATTAATTTCCTCTTCCTAAAATCGCATTTATTTCAAAGGCAATATCTGAATAAAGTAAATTTGCATCTTCAGTAACTCCACTTAAATTGAAGAAGCCATGTATTTGGCCACCATACTCCTTATATATAGCTGGCACCGAACTTGCCACCAATTTCTGGTAATACTGTCTTGCATCATCAGTTAATGGATCAAATTGCGCTGCGATCACAATCGCAGGGGCAACTCCTTTAAGATCTGTCGAGCTGGCTGGAACTGCATAAGGGTTACTGTGGTGATCTTTATTTGGAAGATATTTATCCCAAAACCATCTCATCGATTTAGTTGTTAAACCAAACCCTTCTGAAAAATCAGTTGCAGATTGGTACTCCATCTGGATCTGATTACATGGGTAAATTAACAACTGAAATGCCAGGGCAATTAAATTTTTATCTCTTGCTTTAATTGCAACCGCAGAGGCAAGGTTGCCACCGGCGCTATCACCGGCAACACCAATGGATTCTGAATCTATGGCTAGCTCTTTTGCATGTCTTACTACCCACTCCAATGTGGCATAGCAATCGTCAAATGGTGTGGGATAAGGATGCTCTGGTGCTTTTTGATATTGAACGGCAATAATTACAAAATTTCCAAGCTTTGCAATACTTCTAAGAGCTGGCTCATATATATCTAGAAAATTTAATACCCAGCCGCCACCATGAAAGAAAACTAGAGCAGGCAGATTCTTTTCATTAGTTGGCCGATAAATTCGAATTGGCAGGTCCGCCGTAGGACCGGGAATAAATTTATGCTCAACTGCAAATAGATCAATTAATGGTTGTGTCAAAGCTATATGGGTATGGGTATTTTTCCGGATCTCATCTAATGGTGCTTGCCATACTTGAGGTTGCCCTAATGCTGCCCGTTCAGCCAGATGCTTAATGATCTCGGGTTTTAGTCCCATTGCGGCAGAGTAGACTTAGCCGTCGGCGTTGACCAATTTTAAAAGATTTAAGGCTGGAGTTTTCTAAATGCGTATCGGTGTTCTAACAGGTGGCGGGGATTGTCCTGGATTAAATGCGGTCATACGCGCAGTTGTTCGCAAAGGCGTCAAAGAGTATGGCTATGAGTTCATAGGATTTCGTGATGGTTGGCGAGGACCACTTGAAGGTTTAACAATGAAGCTTGATATTGCTGCAACTAGAGGAATTTTGCCAAAGGGTGGAACCATTCTTGGTTCATCTCGCACTAATCCTTTTAAAATTGAAGGTGGTGTTGAGAAAATAAAAGAGAATTTAGCAAAGATGGGTGTTGATGCTTTAATCGCAATTGGCGGTGAAGATACCTTAGGAGTTGCCACGAAACTAGACTCACTTGGTGTTAAAGTAATTGGAGTTCCTAAAACTATTGATAATGATTTAAATAATACTGATTACACATTTGGTTTTGATACTGCGGTAAATATCGCAGTAGAAGCAATCGATCGCCTTCACACCACCGCAGAATCACATCATCGGGCATTAATTGTTGAGGTAATGGGTCGACATGCTGGTTGGATTGCGCTGCACTCTGGCCTTGCTGGCGGTGCTTCATGCATATTAATTCCTGAGGTTAAGTTCTCAGTTGAGCAAGTTTGTAAATGGGTGGAATCAAGATTTGAGCAAAGTTATTCACCAATCATTGTTATTGCTGAAGGTGCTATTCCGCAAGATGGCGATATGGTCACAAAAGATCAAACCCTTGATTCATTTGGCCATGTTAAGTTATCTGGAATCGGTGAGTGGCTTGCTGGTCAGATTGAATCTAAGACGGGCAAAGAGGCTCGTACATCGGTACTAGGACATATTCAACGAGGTGGCACACCAACTGCATTTGATCGAGTTCTTGCTACTCGGTTTGGCCTACATGCGATCACTGCTGTCCATGATGGTGATTGGGGCAAGATGGTGGCTCTGCATGGGACCAAGATCGAGCGAGTTCCATTGGCATCTGCAACTACAAAATTAAAGACAGTTGATCCTGAGCTATATAAAGAGGCGGAGATCTTCTTTGGGTAATGATGGGTGCTTAATTAGCCACATCAATACCAATAGATTGCCTACCATTATCTAATGAGCGCTAACTCGATATTTAAAGCTGGGCTAGTTGCTGCCCAACAGCCAGCCTGGCCAGATACTGCTGCCGTTAAATCTGCTGTATCTGAGTTAGAGAGTTTTCCGCCGCTAGTTTTCGCCGGTGAGTGCGACAACCTAAAGAAACGTATCGCCGAAGCAGCCGCGGGTCGAGCATTCTGGTTACAAGGTGGAGATTGTGCTGAGACATTTGTGGGGGCAACGGCTGATTCAATTAGAAATCGAATTAAAACAATATTACAGATGGCAGCAGTTCTTCAGTACTTCTCATCCCTACCAGTAATTAAGGTTGGGAGAATGGCTGGTCAGTTTGCTAAGCCACGAAGTAATGACAACGAAACACGAGATGGAGTAACCCTGCCGGCATACCGAGGGGATGCAGTTAATGATATTGAGTTCACTAAAGAGGCAAGAACTCCTAATCCAAAACGATTAGTTCAGGTTTATAACACCTCGGCAGCAACCTTAAATCTTGTTCGGGCCTTTACCCAAGGTGGATTTGCAGACCTGCGCCAAGTTCATAGTTGGAATAAGGGTTTTGCTGCTGATGCCCGATTTAGCGCTCGCTATGAAGAGATGGCAAATGAAATTGGACGGGCAATTCAGTTTATGCAATCTGCTGGAGTTGATCCAGAATCATTTAAATCAGTTGATTTTTATTCAAGCCATGAAGCGTTGATCTTGGAGTATGAAAAGGCACTAACAAGAATAGATTCACGTACAAATAATCCATATGATGTTTCCGCCCACTTTGTTTGGATTGGTGAGCGCACAAGACAATTAGATGGTGCGCACATGGATTTTGCTGAAAAAATTCACAACCCAATTGGTGTAAAGCTTGGGCCAAAGACAACGGCTGAGGATGCACTTTCAATAATTAAACGATTAAACCCAAGTAATGAACCAGGGCGATTAACTTTTATTACTCGCATGGGGGCTGGAACTATTCGCGAAAAACTCCCGGCATTAGTTGATGCAGTTTCAAAATCTGGCGCCTCAGTTTTGTGGGTATGTGATCCAATGCATGGCAATACCTATGAGGCACCAAGTGGGTATAAGACTCGTAAATTTGATGATGTACTTGATGAGGTTCGTGGGTTTTTTGAGGTTCATAAAAAGCTTGGCACCCATCCAGGCGGAATTCATATTGAGTTAACTGGAGATGATGTTACAGAGTGTGTTGGTGGTGGCGAACAAATTAGCCATGAGGATCTTTCTACTCGCTATGAAAGCGCCTGCGATCCAAGACTTAACCATACTCAATCGCTGGAATTAGCATTTTTAGTTGCTGAAATGTTACGAGATCATAAAAAATAAGTATTCCCTTTCTCTCTATATAGGTTTAGCCTCAGAGGGTGCTTTCTAGGACCTCTTTTAAAACTCCCATTGGCGTTCTTTATTTAATAGCAGATCAGCAGATTTTGTTAGCAGCTGGCTTTACTGGTTTTGAAGATTTAATTCCACGCCTATCTCCAGAGGATTCAATTAGAGAGATTAAATTAGTAACTGAGATACCAGTAATTAGTGAACTTATTTCTGATTACTTTAATGGTGATACTTCAGCACTTAATTCAATTAAGGTTCGTCAACCTGGTGCCCCTTTTTACCAATCAGTTTGGAAAGAGATGCGTAAGGTGCCAGTTGGAAAAACTTGGTCATATTCAGATCTAGCAAAACGAGCCGGATCAGCCAGTGCGGTTAGAGCTGTTGGCAGCGCATGTTCGAGTAACTTAATTGCAGCAATTGTTCCGTGTCATCGAATTGTTAAAAGCGGTGGATCGCTTGGGAATTATGCTTATGGTATTGAGGTTAAGGAGTGGCTGTTAAAGCACGAGGGCGCGCTGCAGTAGCTGAGGCAATACTTGATTCACAGTTTCAATATCACCATCTGTTAGGTCTAAATGTGTGACAAGTCGTAAGTATTTTGGACCTAG